>JBHHZX010000005.1:0-23731 GCA_046758265.1 Phycisphaerae bacterium | reverse complement strand
GAGAGCAAAGCCGTCAGGCTCTTGATCGGTACGATCGACGTCCGCAAGCTCGAAGACCTGGCCAAGCTCGAGGCGGTAATTCACGTCAAGCCGGTCAAAGGGTAGGGACTCGGCGGCCACGCGAGGGCGCGGGCCGCTACTGCACCCGCGAGGGCGCGGCTGGGTGCCACGGGCAGCTCGCCCGCCCGTGCGGCCTCCAGCAGGCACACTGGCAGCAAGCTGCCAGTGGCACCTGGCCGGTGAAGCGATAGCCGCCGCTGAGCGCGACGCGGGCCGCGCCGCGCAGGCCGTCGGCCGAGAGGGACGTCGGCCGCTACGTCAAAGCGCGGTGTCATTCCGAGCGCGGCGAGGAATCTGGCTTCGACACACATCGGGCCCGGATTTCTCGTCGCTGCGCTCCTCGGAATGACATCGCGTTGGAATGACACGGCGTTCATGCCGTCGTCAGGTCGGTCCTGCCGCTCGTTTGGCGCCCAAGTCCTTGCGCTGAAGGATGAGCACGTTGAACTCTTTGACCTCGAGCACCTGTTGGTAGTTCTCACTCAGGAATCCTTTCAGCCACCAGCCCAGCCAGTCCGGATGATCGCCGGGAGGCTCGGCCTCTTTGATCGCCTGATAGTCGCCGGTGCTCATCACCAGCAGCGCCGGCGGGGCGGCTGCCAACTGCTCCGTCAGCTCGTGCCGAATGATGTCGGCCTCTGCGGATTGCCAGACCTGACCGAGTTTCTCCGTGGTGGTGTAGCGCGAGCCATTGAGGCGGCGGGAGCGCAGGTATACGCCGGGCATGTAGCCGAAGCATTGGATGCGGTCATCCGGCCCGGTGAGCCGGGCGACGGCGTCGCCGACGCTTTCCCAAACGGCCTGTCTCCCCTCTTCGAAGCGGTAGAGCCAGACTTCGCTGAGCTCCTGCCAGTGCCATTTCAGGCTGCCGAGGGCGAAGTAGCCCATCGCGACGAAGCACCCCGTCACCCAAATCCGCTGCTGGAAACGCTTCGTCAGGCTGATCTCGCCGCGCAGGAAGTTGATCAGGTAGCCCGCCATCAGCATCAATGGCGGCAACGTCGGGAGCAGATAGTGCTCGTAGTGGTACGGGCTGATCGCCGCCCCGTAATACGCGGCCAGGTACCAGATGAAAAACAGCAGCATGTAGCGCGGACAGACCGGTTTCAGCGCGCGGATCTGGTTTTCGACATCCACCGGCCGGAAAAGCGGCCGCACCCGCCACAAGAACGCGTGGATCAGGGCGGCGATCGTCATCAGCAGCGGCAGCAGCAGGGCGATACCCATATGCTGGCGCAGCATGTAATCGTTTAGCTCGAAATCGGTCAGGCTGCTCCTACCGCTGGTGAAATACGCCCGATTGAAACTGAAGACCGCGAAATAGGCATGTTCGGCGGCGCCTTGCGCGACTATCGCAACGATCGCGACGGACACGACCGCAGCCATTCCACCCAGCAGCAGCAGACAGCGCTTGAGCCCGGTTCGCCAGCTCAGGTCGCGCACGATCACGAGAATGATCGTGTGCAAGCCGAGCGTGCCCCAGGCGGCCAGGCCGACCTGCTTGAACAGAAACGCGCAGCCGCCGCACGCGCCCGCCAGAAACCACATCCACCAGCGGTCGCGGGCGAAGCCGCGGAAGTAAAACGCGACCGCGGCCAGTTCGAAGGCCATCAGAAACGTTTCGGTCCGGTTGGTTCCGCCCTGGAAGAACCCGTGCGTCAGATAGAAACTCGCCAGTACCGTGCCGGCGGCCGCCGCGCCCCGAAAGTATACCGACGCCGAGATAATGAAAAAGCAGATCAGTGTGGCGGCGACGGCCAGCACACATAGGAAGATGACGCCGCCATAGCTGTCAGCGCCCAAAAGAAAGCCAAGGGCGTTGATCCAGTAGATTCCGGGCGGCTTGTTGTCCCAGACGTCTTTGTAGACGACGGCGCCGTGCGCGATCCGCCAGCCGAAGTACCCGAACATCTGGTCGTCAACGACATCGACGCGATTGTGGGCCGCGAGCTGCGAGAGCACCACGATCGGCAGGATCAGCAGCAGCATGGCCACGATCAGGATCGGCCAGCTCGTCTGTGTGCCGATCGAGTTGGGATCGGTCGCCGGTGCGGCCGATTGTGGCGTGGCCGTGCTGCTCAACGTAAGTTCACCCTACCGACCTGAAAACAAGCTGCGCGCTTATCGAAGGCGTCTGGCAAAAGCAACTGTGGGACCGGCATCTGGCCAGTCAGCAGACCAGCCGGAAGCCTGTCCCGCAGCATTCTACTGGAGACTCTCAGCTTCCATTACCGCTCGCAAGCGTTGGTCGACGTTGTTCCAGTTGATCACGTTCATGAACGCCTTGATGTAGCTTGAACGTTTGTTCTGGTACTTGAGATAGTAAGCGTGCTCCCAGACATCGACCACGAGCAGCGGGACGGCCCCCCAGACGGCCGCGTTCTGATGCTTCTCAGCCTGGAGGACGACCAGGCGCCGCGCGGTCGGCTCGAACGCCAGGATGCCCCAGCCGCTGCCCTGGACCTGCTGGGCGGCGGCCTGAAAGTGGCCGCGAAACGCATCCAGCGAGCCAAAATCGCGTTTGATCATGCGGCCGATTTCACTGCCCGGCTCCGGGTTGCCGCCGCCCTCTCTGGCCATGTTGGGCCAGAACACGGCGTGCAGCAGGTGCCCGGCCAGGTTGAACGACAATTTGTCAGTAGCGGCACGAACCCGCGTGATCTGCTCACCGCCGATGCGACGAATGTGCGCCAGCTCCGCGATGGCCGCGTTTGCATTCCTGACGTATCCGGCGTGGTGCACGTCGTGATGGAGCTTCATCGTCTGCGCGTCGATGTGCGTCTCCAGATCGGTGTAGTCGTAGGGCAGCGGCGGCAGGCTGTACGGCCCGCTCGCGGTGCCGCCGGACGACCCGCCAGCCGCGGACCTCTCCTGCGCGAAGACCTGGTCACCGCTCAGCGCATACCAACCGCCGATCAAGGCCGCGCTTCCCAAAACGTCCCGTCGCGTGAACCCTGCCATTGCTCTCGCTCCCTCGTCGTACCCGACGACGATTGTACTCCCGGCTCGCGCACCTGACCCCCGGCCGCGTAGCCTAGCCACGCTCGCGATCGGAAACAAGCTTGGCGGCCTGGGCCGGCTACGGTCGACAGCGCGCTACGCTCGGGGGCTTGGATCGCCGTAAGCTCCGGTCGGTGGTCGGAGCCGGTCCGCCCGGCGCGAGTCGCATCATGCGGCTGACTCCGGATCGCTACTGGCAGCATTTCTCCGGCGCCGGGATCAGGCAGATGAACTCGAGCGGCTCGCCGCCGGTGTTTTGGAACTGGTGAAATTCGTTCGGCGGCACCCAGACGACGGCACCGGCTTGGAATACACGGTCGCCCTGTTCACTCTTTACCAGCCCCCGCCCTTTTAGGATCAGAACTTCGTGCTCGTAATTGTGCTGATGGTATGGTGTGTGACCGCCGGGCCGGACTTCGAAGTGGCGCATGTGGAAGTTGCGGGCGCCCTCTTCGGGTCCGACCAGTATGCGCATATGCACGCCGTCGGCCCCGTCCATTTGAACGTCGGTCTGCGTATGCGCGGTAATCGGTTTGACTTTCATTGCGATTCCCGACTTCCAGTTATCCGTTTTCAGTGGTCAGTCTTCAGTGGTCAGCGGGCACACTCACCCGCCCGGGATTTCCCGCGCTATTCGCAATTCTTAATTTGCTATTCTTACTCGCGCACAATCCACTTGTCCGGCGCGCGGGAGTATTCCACGATCTCTTGGGGCTTGAAGAACAGCTCGATTTCGAAGCGGGCGGTGTCGGCCGCGTCGCTGGCGTGAACCAGGTTGTACTGCTGGTCGAGCCCGAAGTCACCGCGAACCGTGCCGGGGGCCGCCTCCCGGCCGTCCGTCGGGCCCAGCAGGTTTCGAACCACCGAGATGGCGCTGGGGCCCTCCAGCACCGCCAGAATCACCGGTCCGCTGGTCATGAACTCCACCAGGGAATGGTAAAAGGGCCTGTCTTTATGGACCTCATATTGCCTTTCGACCTGGGTGCGCGGCGACTGCTGCAACTTCATGCCCACGATGCGCAAACCCTTGTCTTCAAAACGAGCCAGAATCCGGCCGACGAGCAAGCGATTGACCGCGTCCGGCTTGAAGATGATCAACGTACGTTCCATTCCTGCTCCCAGTTGCACATGGTCGAAACCAGCGGGGAATTGTAGCAGAAACGCCCGAGACGCACCAAGGCGGACCAAGCCCGTGCGCCTCGCCGGGACGCCCGCGGCGGATCAGGCTAGAATACCGTCGAGGAGCGAATATGAGCCCAGCAACGCCGCTACCCGTGGTTGTCCACGAGCAGCGCGCTCGTCGGCTGCCACCGTGGCTGAAGCGCCCGCTACCGACGCGCGGCATGCTGGACACGCGCCAGCTGGTTAACGGTCTGAGGTTGAACACCGTCTGCGTCGAGGCCCGCTGCCCCAACCTGACCGAGTGCTGGTCACGCGGCACCGCCACCTTCATGATCCTCGGCGACCGGTGTACGCGGCGCTGCCACTTCTGTGCCGTCACCACGAAGCGGCCGCTGCCGCCGGAGGAAGATGAGCCGGAGCGCGTGGCCGAGGCGGCGGCGCACTTGAAGCTGCGACACGTTGTGATTACGAGCGTGGCTCGCGATGATCTGCCGGATGAAGGTGCCGGCCATTTTGCCCGCTGCATCGCGAAGACGCGGGCAAAGCTGCCATACGCGACGATCGAGGTCCTGGTACCCGACTTCCACGCCCGGCGCGAATTGATCAAGATCGTCTGCGCTGCGCGGCCGGAGGTCTACAACCACAATATCGAGACCGTCGCGAGCCAACAAAGGCGTGTGCGGCCTGGCGCACGTTATCAGCGCTCGCTCGACGTGCTGCGGGTCGTCAAAGAGATCGACACAGGTCTCAAGACCAAGAGCGGCGTCATGGTCGGTCTCGGGGAGACGAAGGCCGAGCTGGTGCAAACCATGAAAGACCTGCGCGCCGTGGATTGCGACCTGCTGACGATCGGCCAGTACCTGCGCCCCAGTGACCGACAGGTTCGCGTCGAAAGGTTCTATCCGCCGGCGGAATTCGACGAACTGGCGGACCTGGCAAGAGGTTTGGGGTTCGAGGGTGTGGCGAGCGGCCCGTTCGTCCGGAGCAGTTACTTCGCCGAGACGCTCTATGCGGATGCGACCCTGCGGTCGCGGTAAGACAGGCGGTTATTCAAGGGCGCGGGGGGGCCGCGTCTATCTTCGTCGTGGCAAAACGTCTGCGGGAAGCCGCCGTAGAATGCGGCGCCCTTGACGCTGTAGTCGCTCGGCACGGCGTCGTTGGGGTTGCGGGCGACGCTCTCCGCGGTTGGACTGAAACCGTCGCAGGGGATTCCGAACGTGCCGCCGGTCGAAACTGCGTTGGCGCTGACAGCCGGGCGCGTAATCGCGCATCACTTGGCGTGCTCGGCGGGTGCAGCTACCGCAGGTCTCACCACTGCTTTGCGCGGATGACAGACCAGACGGTTGTGGCCCTTGCATTTGGCGGTGTACATGGCTTTGTCGGCGGCCTGGATCAGCCGATTCTCGTCCCAGCCCTCCTGCCATTGGGCGACGCCGAGGCTGGCGGCGACCGGCAGCGGTTTCTGCGCAATCAGCGGTGCGTCCCTGCGAATAGCCGTCACGATGCGTTGCGCCACGTGGCGAGCACCATCGAGGGCGGTTGCCGGGAGCAGGACGACGAACTCGTCGCCGCCAATCCGCGCCGCCGAGTCGATCTGCCGCAGCGCCGCGCTGATCTTGCCGGCGGTGTGGCGTAGCAGCGCGTCGCCCGCCAGATGTCCAAAGCGGTCGTTGACCGACTTCAGACCGTCGAGGTCAATCATGATCAGGGCAAGCGGGTTGCCGTAACGTTGCGCGCGGCGGATTTCTTTGCCGACGGCCTCGATCATCCAGCGGTAGTTGAACAATCCGGTCAGGCGATCGACCCGGGCTTCCACGCGGGCACGTTGGTATCGGCGGGCGTGCTGCAAGCAGCGCGCGAGGAACGCAAAGATGTGGTCGAGTGGCAGGCCTACCTCGCTGAGGCCGCTGCCGCGGCGATTGCTTAGCTTGAGTAGGCCCTGGCGCTGGCCACGAGTGTTTAGCGGGGCGATTACGGCAGCGCGATTGGGCGCGCGTTCAACGTCGGGTGGACAACGTATCCCGCGAGTGCGACACGCTTCCGCTAAGTCTTGCGTAATTAGTGAGTTACCGGAGCGGGCGACGGCCGCGAGCACATGCTCATTTTCGGGAGCGACTGGGATTGCGAGGTCAATGTGACGCTTTGAATTCGTTTCTGCCAGCGTCAGAACGCCTTGCTCGGCGTCGAAGAGGTAGAGCGCGATCTCAGCGTAGCCGAGTCGCGCAGGCAACATCTGGACGCATCTGTGGCAGAATTCTCGGAGATCGAGCTCGTGCAGGTCGAGCAGCCAGAGCGGGAGGAGGCGCCGGGCATAGAGCTGCCCGGCGTCGCGGGCCATGCCAGGCTGATCCGTCACGGACGCCACGCCAGCCCATAAGACGGTGACGACCGAGACCGCGCAGGGCTTGCGGAGGAATAGCCCGGTCGGAAGCGCCTGCGGTTCTTCCGGCGGCTGTGAATAGAAATACACGCGTCGGCGACAGTCGCCAATTTCAGAGCCGGCTGAGCAGTCGAGGTCTACCCACCATTGCTCCGCGGTGAGCGCTGTAGAGCGTTTCGCATCAGCGGGCGTGAGGCAGCGCAGCTTGGCGGCGGGTGGTCGGTGCCGGGTGATGAGCCCCTGAAGCTGCGTGTCCCGCGTTACAAGGATGACGTCTGCGTCATTATCGGACATATTCCGCCCTTGCGTCGCACCGTAAATAGTATCGGATGCCAGCCGCCGACGGCTGCACCACATCCTGCGCTTCTTGCTTGTCCGCTGCGCACTTTTGATGCACCCATACCCCTCGTGATTCCGATAGGGAAAGAACGTGGATGCGGGTGTTCGACCCTTAACCCCCCACGTCCCAGGCAGGAGGCGAACCAAGCGCTCAGGACGAGCACCATGAAGCCCTCGAGAGGCGTGACGGCAATCCTGACCGGTCGTTGGCAGATCCCGCTGGCGATCTGCGCCGTCGTCGCGGGCGGCCTCGCGCTGCATCGAATGAAGCCCCCCAAGCAGGATGTGCCATTCGACGCGCTCCTGGCGGACATCCTGGTACTGGCCGAAGCTGGGGCCTACTACGATGCAGCGGACGCCGCCGCCAACTTGCTCAAGCTCCGCCCACCGCTACCGGTCCGCGAGCGGGTCAGCCTACATAACGTGCTGGCCGACATCATCTATCGCCAGGAGGTGCTACGCGGGCTGCCGAATCGCAGGAACACGCTGTTGCTGGTGAAGCACCAGGAGGCGGCCCTGGCGGGCGGACTGAGGCTGGACGGACAGGCCGCGTTGCGCCTTGGTCAGGGACATGAGTGGCTCGGTGAAGCACAAGCGGCGATCGCCGCCTACCGCGCCGTGCTCCACCGTGAGTCGTCGGCGGACGCCCGACGAATTGCGCGGCAAGGCCTGGTACGGCTGCTCGACGGCCAAGCGGAGGCCGCCGACGAGCGGCGGCAACACATTCAGACCCTGCTGGACGAGGAAGGTGTCTCGCCCGGCTACCTCTGGTGGGCATTGCAGCACGCGGTCCAGGAGGCTCTCGAGGCCCAGGATGTGGAACGCGCCCGCGAACTGCTGACCCGTCATGGGCAGCGTTTCAAACGCTCGGACCTGAAAGGGTACTACGACTACCTGTGGGCATGGGCGCACGTGCACGAGGGTCAAACCGAAGCGGCCGAGCCGCTGATTGATCGGGTCGATCGATGGCTCGCCGCGCAAACGCGGGCCGACGCCGAGATGGATCAGGCCGGTTTCCTGCCGGCGATGAGCGCCTGGTTGCGGGGGCGCATTCATCTGGCCGAAGCGCGCCCCCAGTTGGCGCTGGGATGCTTTGACGAGGCACTGTCCCTGCAATCCCACGGCGACACGTTTGTCGTGACCACGATCGGACGGGCGCAGGCACTGGGCTTGCTCGAGCGACACGAGGTTGCACGGCAGGCGGTCCGAGACGCCGTCGCACGGTTGAAGAGCGACCCCACAACGTTGAGCGTTGGCCGGCCGCGCCTGCGACAGGCAGTTCTCGGGCTGCTGAACCGGCGTCACGAAGAGCAGGACTACGAAAACGCGCTCAGCTATCTCGAACTCGCGTTGGAGCTGACGCCCGAGGGCGAGTCCGCCCTGCGACTCGACTTGTTCGAGCACCTCGGGCACGAGAATGAGGAGGCGGCTGAGGCTGCCGGTGACGCGGACAGCCAACGGGCGCTGCACCTCGCTGCGGCCCGCGCCTACGAGCAGGCGGCCGAGCTGGGGCGGTTTGACGTCCCGCGGTATGCCACGCTGTTGTGGGTGGGTGCCGCGCAGTTCGATCGGGCCGGACGGACGGAGGACGCCCGGCGTCTGTTGCTGCGTTTCATCGCCGGTCGCTCGCTGGATCCGCGGCGGCCGCAGGCATTGCTGCGACTGGGCCGGGCCTGCGCCGCCAGCGGACGTTTGAATGAAGCGATCAAGCATTATCGCCAACTCATTGAGGATTACCCCCGGCTGGAAGAGGCCTCACAGGCCAAGTTGCTGACAGCGGATTGCTTCGCGGCGCTCGGCGAAGCGCATTACGTACAGGCCGAGACCATCCTGCAGGACTTGTTGGAAGATGAAGACGTGGCGCCGCAGGCGCAGGTCTTTCGGGACGCCCTCTTCGAACTCTGCGACCTGCTCTACCAGCAGCGAGAGTACGCCGCGGCGATCAGCTATATGGAAGAGTTCCTGGTGTTTTATCCGCAAGACCCGGAGCGGTATCGGGTTCGCTTCATGCTGGCCGACGCCTATCGCGGCAGTGCGCTCGCCCTGCGGGATGGTCTCACGTCGGGATCAGAGCCAGCGCGACAGCGGATCAGCCGCGAACGGTTTCAACGCGCGGCGGAGTTGTTCGGCACCTTTCTTGCCGGCGTCGCGGCCGCCAAGGATGAGGCTGGCGATCGGGAACCGTACGAGCGGCTGGCCTTGTTCTATCGCGGCGACTGCCTGTTCGAATTGAATGAGCCCGCCACGCTCGCAGAGGCGCTGGCGATTTATCATCAGGCGGCGGCGCGTTACCAGGGCGAGCCCGCCGCGCTGACTGCACAGGTGCAGATCGCCAATATTTATCTGCGGCAGGGCAAACTGACCGAAGCGGCCCGAGCGGTCGAGCGGGCGCGCTGGTTGCTGGGGAGCATTCCGGACCGAGCATTTACAGAGCACGACGACGGCCTGGACCGCGCTTCCTGGGACCACTTCCTCACCGCCCTGGGGTCGTCCCATTTGTTCCAGGACGTGTTTATGGGAATGCGGTGAGCGTCTCGGCTGGTCTGAGGAGCTACGAATGCACCCGAGCACGGAGCAAGTCCCCCCTGAGGGCCTGATCAAGCTGCTGAAGGAACAGCGCGATCTATACCAGCGTTTGCGGGACTTGAGCGAGCGACAGCGCAACTTGATTTCGGGGGACCGGCCGGAACTGCTGCTGAACATTCTGCGCGACCGGCAAACCCTGGTCACGGCCCTTGCCAAGATCAACGAGCAACTGTCGCCGTACCGACGCAATTGGCAGAGCATTTACGCGGCGCTGCCGGAAGTCACCCGCCACACCGCGTCGAGTCTCCTGGAAGAGATTAACGGAATGCTCCAGGTCATCCTGGAAGCCGACCAGCAAGACCAAGCGTTGTTGTCGGCCCGCAAGCAGGCCGTGGCGCGCTCGCTCAGCGACGTCTCCGGCGGACGCGCTGCCAATACGGCCTACGCGCGGCACGCCACCGGCGCAGATGGGACCGGAACGGCGGACGTGACAGGTTAACGAGTCGAGCCAGCGATTGCCACCTATCGTGAGCGGAGGGACGTGTGACGCCCGAAGTTCAAAGCTCCCGTCCACCGGCGTTGGACACCGACGAGTTGCGCAGCGTGCTGCACGACTATATGGAGGCGACACAGCGCCTGCAGAGAACGCACGAGACGCTGCAACACGAGGTCGTTCGACTGCGCAGCGAGGTCGAGTCGAAGGACCGCGAGTTGGAGCAGCGGCGACGACTGGCGTCGCTCGGCGAGCTCGCCGCCGGCGTGGCCCATGAGGTACGCAACCCGCTTGGTGCCCTCCGGCTCTACAGCGGTTTGCTGCGTAGTCAGTTCGGTGAGCCGGGGCCTGCGCTCGAGCTGATCGAGAAGATCGACGCCGGCATCCGCGCGATCGACTGCGTCGTCCAGGACACGCTCGCGTTGGCGCCGCGTAGCGGCAAGCTCCTGCCACGATCATTGCGCTCCATCGTCGAAAGCGCGCACGAATTATGCCGCGCCACACTCCAGGGACGCCAAGTGGCGTTGGAGGTGCGGTACGAGGTTTCTGACGTGTTGGTGCTGACCGACGAGACGGCGCTGCAGCGTGTGTTCGTGAACCTCATCGCCAATGCCGCCCAGGCTTCGCCGGAGAACGCCGCGGTGCTCGTTCAGGTACGGGCTGGGCCTGAGGGACAGGTGCAGGTGCGGGTGACGGACGAAGGTCCGGGTGTGCCTCAGGAAATCATCGAGAAGGTTTTTGACCCGTTCTTTACCACCAAGGAGAGCGGAATGGGTCTGGGACTGACCATTGCGCACCGGCTGGTGGAAGCGCACGGCGGGCGCCTGACGGCGCGCAACCGGCCGGAAGGAGGGGCAGAGTTTGTAGTGGCGCTACCGACAACCGGAAACCAGGACACAAGGCGAGCGCCCCAGCAAGGGGGTGCCGGGCAGATCAGCGCTGCCTAGCCACGAGGAGAGATTATGGCTTGCGTGTGTGTGATCGACGATCAGGCAATGATGCGGGACTCACTGACAGCGACGTTGAAGTCCCAGGATCATAGCGTTTACTCGTTTGAAAACGCGCACGATGCGCTGACCAACATTCGGCAGCGCTCGTTCGACATCGTCATCACTGACCTGCGCTTGCCCGGCATGGACGGCGTCGAGCTGCTGCGTGAGATGCGCCGACTGGGACTGGACGCGCCGGTCATCCTGATGACGGCTTACGCCTCGGTGCCGACTGCCGTCGAAGCGATGAAGCTCGGTGCGTTCGATTACATTCAGAAACCCTTCAATTCCGAGGAAGTCGCTCTTCTGATCGAGCGGGCGATGCGCGAGCGGCAACTGCTGCGCGACAACGAGGTGATGCGCCGCACCATCGAAGACCTGGACAACAACCGCAGAGTCATCGGCAAGGCACCGGCCATGCGGCCGGTGCTCGAGAAGATCGAGCGCATCGCCCAGAGCTCCGCGACGGTCCTGATCACCGGCGAAAGCGGGACCGGCAAGGAGCTGATCGCCCGCGAAATCCACGCCGCCTCGTCGCGGGCGCACCAGCCGTTGTTGTGCGTGAATTGCGCGGCCTTGGCGCCGACGCTGCTCGAAAGCGAGCTGTTTGGTCACGAGAAAGGCGCCTTTACCGGTGCCGACCGACTTCGCAAGGGGCGTTTCGAGCTGGCCGACGGCGGCACGCTGTTGCTGGATGAGGTTTCTGAAATCGATCTGGCATTGCAGGCCAAGTTGCTGCGGGTCTTGCAGGAGCGTGAATTCGAGCGCGTGGGCAGCTCGGTTACGCGTCGCCTGGACGTGCGCGTGATCGCGACCACGAACCGCGATCTGCGCGACTGGGCAGCGAAAGCCCGCTTCCGCGAAGACCTGTATTATCGCCTGAGTGTGCTGCCGGTCGAAGTCCCGCCGCTGCGCGAGCGCCGCGAGGACATTCCGCTCTTGCTGGACGCCTTTATCGGCCGGACCTCTGCCCGCGAGGGACGTGAGCGGCCCAAGTTCGCCCCGGAGACGGTGACGATGCTGACGGAGTACGACTGGCCGGGTAATGTCCGCGAGTTGCAGAATCTCTGCGAGCGGGTTTGCGTTCTGGAGGCGGGCCGCGAGGTTGCGGTGAGCACCATCGGTCCGCTGTTGGCCGGTCCCATTAAGAGCGCCAGCATGCCCGCGGAGAAAGTCCAGTACCGCGACGGGCAAATCCTGGCCGATGCCGAACGTCACCTGATCCTGCGCACTTTGCGTCGCTTTGACGGCCACCGGGAGAAGACCGCCCGGGCGCTGGGAATCGGGCTGCGGACACTGGGTTTGAAGATTAAGCGCTGGCGCGAGGAGGGGAGCTTCGAGGACATCCGGTCGCGGCGTGCGCAACTCTCTTAGCAGCGGGGCCGGATCGGCGTGATAAACCACACCCGGCAGCGCGGCACGGAACTTGCTCGCCGTGTCGCCCGAGAACACAACCCCGCTGGACGAACCGCTATGTGGATCGAGCGGCTGACGGATTTGCCCCTCACGCACGCGATCGAGCTGACGGCCCGTTTCGCCGAGGAACGGCACAAAATCCTCGCTGAAAACGTCGCTAACATCGATACCCCCGACTATCACACGAAGCGGCTCGATCGCGATGTCTTTCAGACCGCGCTCCGCGACGCCCTGCAACAGGCCGAAGCAACCGGTGAGAGGCGGCTGGATTTGCGCGGCGACGCGCAAGTTTCGACCACACCCGGCGGGCGGCGGGAGGGCATACCGGCGGTCGAGCCGGCGCCCAACATTCTTTTTCACGACGGTCGTAACGCCAGCCTGGAGAAGTTGATGACCGACGTGCAAGAGAACGCGCTGAATTACAGCCTGGCGGTAAGACTCCTGGGCAAACGCTTTCAAGGGCTGCTGGCCGCGATCCGCGGTAGGGTCGCATGATCCGCGCCCTGGATATTACGAGCTCGGCGCTGGTCGCGCAGCGGACGCGCCTCAACGTGATCGCCGGCAACATGGCCAACGCCTTCACTACCGCCCAGGAGGACGGGACGATCCGGCCTTATCGGCGGCGAGTGGTTGCGTTTGCCCCCGGCCAGGCCTCGGGAGAGGGCCCCGGAGTGCAGGTGGCGGAGATCTTCGAGGACCCGTCCGGTTTCCCGCGGCGTTACGATCCCGGACACCCGCACGCGCTCAAAGATGGCCCCTGGGCCGGCTACGTTCAATATCCCAACGTGAACCTCACGATGGAATATGTAGACGCGATGGAAGCCGCCCGGGCCTACGAGGCCAACGTGGCGTTGATGAACGTGACCAAGACGATGGTGCAGCAGGCGATTCAACTGTTCGGGTAAGCCACCCGCTGCCCGAAGATGAGCAGGATGTGAAGGCACCATGGCTGATCCGATTTCCATAAACGGTTTGCGACCCGTCGCCCCAACGGGCCTACCAGGAACTGCGAAGCGCTCCGGCCCGGCGACGACCGCCGGCGAAGATTTCGCCGCAATGGTCAAAGAGCAGCTTCTGAAGGTCAGCCAGATGCAGTCGGAAGCCGACGAGAACATTCAGAAACTGCTGACAGGAGAAACGCAGAACCTGACCGAGGTGTTTACGGCGGCCCGCAAGGCGGAGGTGGCCTTCAGCTTGCTGATGGAGATCAGGAACAAGCTGGTTAACGCCTACGAGGAAATCAAGAACATGCGGGTCTGAGCGGCCGCCCCGGCTGCAAGGAGGTACCGGGAGCTGGACACGGAAGTCCGACGCGGCGGATTCAGGGACGAGGGCCGCACCCGGGCGTTTATGGATTCAGGTCGCCGTTCGGCCTTGCCAGGAGGGCGTTTGGCCGGACGGGCGCTGAGGGGTTGGTGGAACCGGCACCCCAGCGCGGATGTGCACGCGCGGAGGATGCCGCGGGGAGTGGCCACGGATGGCTTCATTGCAGGAGGCGATCACGAAGGCTGCGCGTCAGCTGGGCGACATGACGCTGTCTCAACGTCTGGCGATCGGGTTGGGCGCGCTGCTGGTGGTCGGTTCGCTGATCTGGCTTGTGCAGTGGGCCGCCACCCCGGAGATGGTGCCTCTGCTGCCCAACCAGAGCCTTGAGCCGGAGGACCTGGCGCTGGTGCGTACCGGTCTCGACGCCATGAACGAACCCTATCAAGTCGAGGGTTCGCAGGTGATGGTGCGCGCGAAGGCCGACCGCCCGGGGATCCTCGCCTCGCTGCAACAAGCGGAGAAACTGCCCACCGACACGGCGATTGGGTTCGCGGAGTTGGTGAAGGAAGCCAACCCCTGGATTTCGCAGGAAGAGAACAGCCGGCGCTGGACCGTGGCGCTCCAAAGCGAGCTGGCGCGCGTCTTGGGGCAATTCCACGGGGTTCGGCAGGCCTGGGTAATCCTGAATCTCAACGCCAGGCGCGGCTTTGCACGCACGCAAGCGGAATCGACCGCCGGCGTCACGCTGTTCATGAAGGGCGCTGAACCGGTGTCGCGCTCGCTGGCGCTGGCGGCGGCCCGGATGGTGGCCGGCGCCGTGCGCGGCTTGCCGGTCAAGAACGTGCAGGTCGTCGACGGCGGCAACAATCGCGTGGCGCTCGATTGGGACGGCGAGGACGACGGCAGCGCGTCCAGCGTGCATCGGCTGCGCCGGCAGCTCGAACGCGAAAAGGAGGCGCAAATCAGGGAGCAGCTCAGCTTTGATCAGAACGTGCTGGTGAGCGTCAGCGTGGGCTTGGACTACGCCACCATACATGTCCAGGACTCCACGGTGGGCGAGGGTGCGACCGTCAAGGAGAAGATGGACAGCACCAGCACGGTCCGCAACCGCCGCGCTCAGCAGCCCGGCGTAGAACCTAACGTCGGCATGGTTGCCGGGTCGGGGGAAAGCGCCGATACCTCGATGAGTGATCGCAGCGAGATCATCTCTCAGCCTAGCCAGCGGACCAGCACCACGCAGACGCCGGCGGGCGTCCCCAAGACGATCACGGCGGCGGTCAGTTTGTCTTATACCTATCTGGCGAGCATATACCGCCGCAACAATCCCGACGCTGAAGAGCCGCCCACCGAAGCCCAGATCGAGGGGGTCTTCGGCAAGCAGAAGCAGCAGATCGCCACCCACGTCGCCAAGCTGGTCAAGCCGCCGGAACCCGAGCAGGTGTCAGTGGTTTGGCACCACGACACGCTCCAGCCGGAGGTGACGGTGCAGGCCAGCCCGCTCGACACGCCGCTCGATCTCGCCCAGAAGTACGGCCCCGCTTCCGGGCTAGGACTGCTGGCACTGGTGGCGCTGGCCATGCTGATGCGGCTGGCAAAACAGCGGGACCGCGGCGAGTCGTTCGGCATGGAGATCGGTCTGCCCAAGGAGGCGATCGAGGCAGCCAGGCGGGCCGCGCAAGATGTCAAGTCGGCGGGGCCGGCGGCGGCCGCCGGGACCGATGGTCCGGTAGCTTATGACGCGGGCACCGTTTCGGGCGGCGAGCTCGCAAAAGCGATTTCGCTCCCGGTAGGTCAGGGCGCCGGCGGGGTGCTCGACGCACACGAACTGCCCGAGTGGGAGGAGCGGGTCAGGCAGATGCTCGAGCAGGTGGGCCAGATGACTGACAGAGACGTCCAGACCGTCGCCACTCTGATCGAGAACTGGATGGAGCGCCGATGGTAGGCGGGAGCGAGAGAGGGTAGCGCATGGCAGGCGACCAGGACTACTTCGATGCAGCGGGCAACCTCTCCATTTCCGGCGCCCACAAAGCTGCCATCTTGCTGTTGGCGCTCGCCGAGCCGACCGCCGCCAAGATCATGAAGAAACTGCGGCGCGAGAGTGTCGAGGAGGTCAGCCGCGAGATTGCCAACATCAGCCGCGTTGAGCCGCGGGTTCGCGGGCGCGTCGTCAACGAGTTCTACAACCTGTTGCTCGGCCGGCAATACATGGACATGGGTGGCTTGGGACTGGCGCGCTCGTTGCTCGAGAAGACGCTTCCTGCGGACGAGGCGCGCAAGATCATCGAGGCACTCGAGCACCAAGTGCACGAGCAGCCCTTCAACTTCCTGCAAAAAACCGAAACGGAGAACTTGCTGATGTTCATGCGGGGCGAGCACCCGCAAACCATCGCGCTGGTCCTCTCGCACCTGCCGGCGACGAGGGCCGCCGAGATCCTCGTTGGACTGGAAACTGAGCAGCAGCCAGGGGTCGTCACCCGCATCGCCAACATGGACCACACTGTCCCGGAGGTGATTAAGGAAGTCGAGCGCGGGTTGGAGAGCCGGCTGGCGGGACTGGTTTCCGAACGGTTCGAACGGGCCGGCGGGGTCAAGGCAGTGGCCGAGATGCTCAACCTGGCCGGCCGTGCGACCGAGAAGGCGATCATGGAGGGTTTGAGTGAAGACAATCCCGATCTGGCCGAGGAAATCCGCCGGCTGATGTTCGTCTTCGAGGACATCCTGCGCGTGGACGATCGGGGGATTCAGTCGGTGCTCAAGGAGGTCGAGAACGAAGAGCTGGCGCTCGCGCTGCGAACCGCCAGCGACGACCTCAAGCAGAAGATCTTCTCGAACATGTCGGAACGCGCAGTCGAGTTGATCAAGGAAGAGATGCAGTACATGGGCCCGGTGCGCGTCAGCGACGTCGAGGCCGCCCAGCAAAAGATTGTCGACATTGTCCGGCGCCTGGAGGACGCGGGCGAGATCATCATCACCGGAAAGGGCGGGGAAAAAGACCTGATCGTGTAGGCGCCGCGAAAAAGGAGTCGCAGCGGTGGCGGGAGTGCTTCGGCGCGAGAAATTCTCCTCAGGTCCGGCCTTTTCTTTCGAAGACCTGGAAGGGAAAGCCCGTGCCATCCTCGCCGAGGCACGCGCGCAGGCGCGGCAGATCGTGGACCGGGCTGAGGAGGAAGGGCGTCGACGCGCCGCGGCACTCGAGCAGGAAGGGTACCCGCGGGGTCTGGAAGAAGGACGCCGGCAGGGGTTTCAGCAAGCTCACGCGCAGGCCGCCGAGGGCGCGTTGCAGGAGGCGCGGGAGGAGTTGGCGCAACTGGCCCGGGCGCTGGCCGAGGCGCTGGACACCTTCGAGGAGAGCAGACGTCGGCTGTTGGCGACCGCCGAGTGCGGCTTGCTCGAGTTGTCCCTGGCCATCGCCCGTCGGGTCTGCAAGCACGATGTGGGCGCTTCATCCGCCGCGGCGCGTGCGAACGCCGGCGCTTTGTTGGAAATGGTCAAGCATGAAGGTGACCTGGAATTGCACCTGAATCCCGCAGAGTGCGAGGCGCTGCGCAACGCGCTGCCCGAATTGATCGCGTCAACCGGCCGACTGGCGCACGTTGAAATAGTGGCCGACCCGGCGGTGCAGCGCGGCGGATGTCTCTTGCACGCCCGCGACGGCACGATCGACGCCTCGCTCGAAACGCAACTGGACCATGTGGCGGCGGCCCTCGTTAAAAAGACCGGCGATGGGAACTGCGAACGAGTAGCTGAGAACTGAGGACGGCGTGCGGCCTCCCGCTGGGCTCCCCAATCGATCGGTCGCAGGCTGCCCCGTCCTCTACTTGTGAGCGCATGACAATCTCACCGCAGCAACTAACCACGTCCACACCATTTAGGCTGGAACCACTGGACACGGACGTGTTCGCGCTGGTCGCCCGGGAGGTCGCCGGCCTGATTACGGAGCGCGTGCGGGGCCGGATCGCAACAGTGCAGGGGCTAAGGGTGGCCGCCGCGGGCCTGCCGGTGCCGGTCGGCGCGCGCTGCGCGATCGAGACACGGCATGGCGAAGTGGTGGAAGGCGAGGTGGTCGGCCTGCGAGACGATCGGGCAATTCTATCCGTGCTGGGGGAGGCGACCGGCTTAGCCCCGGGGGATCCGGTGACGTGCGTCTCGGGTGCGCCGCGGGTTCCGGTGGGGTTCGATCTGCTCGGACGGGTAGCGGACGCGCACGGAAGGGCGATCGACGGTCGGCCCTCTCCAGTGTTGAACGTGCGTTACGCACTGTATGCCGATCCACCGCCGCCCATGCAACGCCGCCCGATCGACAAGCCCCTGCCGCTAGGGGTGCGGGCGCTCGATGGTCTGCTCACTGCCGGCTGCGGGCAGCGCTTGGGGATTTTCGCGGGCACCGGCGTGGGCAAGAGCGTCCTGATGGGTATGTTGTGCCGCCATACCCAGGCCGATGTCAGCGTGATCGCGCTGGTGGGCGAGCGGGGCCGCGAAGTGCGGGATTTCCTCGAAAACCACCTGGGCCCGGAGGGACTGCGCCGCAGCGTCGTGGTCGTCTGTACCTCGGACGAAGCCCCGGCGTTGCGCGTCCGGGCGTGCTTCCACGCCACGGCGGTCGCCGAGTTCTTCCGCGACCAGGGGCTCGACGTGCTGTTCATGATGGACTCGCTGACACGGGCAGCGATGGCGCAACGGCAGATCGGGCTGGCCGCCGGTGAGCCCCCGACCGCGAAGGGCTACCCGCCCAGCACCTTCGCCCTGCTGCCCCGTCTGCTCGAACGTGCGGGGCGGACGGCGCGTGGCAGCATCACGGGCATATACACCGTGCTGGTTGAAGGTGATGACATCGACGAACCGCTGGCCGACGCTGTCCGCGGAACCCTCGACGGGCACGTCTGGCTGTCACGCAAGCTGGCAAACCGCGGACACTACCCGGCCATCGACGTCCTCAACAGTATCAGCCGTGTCGCCATCGATGTGGTCGACGACGCGCAGACGCGGGCGACGACCCTGGTACGGCGCGTACTGGCGACCTGGGACGATATCGAAGACCTGGTGAGCATCGGCGCCTACACGCCGGGTGCCAACGCTGACTACGACGTCGCGGTGCAAACCCGTGAGACGGTGAATCAGTACCTGCAGCAGAACCGGAACGTCGGCTATACGTTTGCGGAAACCGTCGAGGCGCTCAAAGCGCTCGGAGACCTGATTGAGGCGACGGCTGCACAAGTGGTCCGGGCAAGCGCCGCTTCGGCTACCCCTCGCAGCCGTCAGTAGAGTGAAATCCGGCGTCGGGCCGCGGAGTTCGGCCGGCTGCCGAGGAGTAGACAGGCGTGGCAAAGCGCTTCCAGTTCCGGCTCGAAACGCTGCTGCGGGTGCGCGAGATACGTGAGCGCGAGGCGAAGCGCAAGGTCGGAGCCAAGCAGGCCGAAATTGCGCGAGTCGATCGGCTCAACCAGCAGACCACGGAGGAGATTTCACGACGCCGGGAGACGCTGCGCGAGCAGCAGCAGGAGGAGGTTTTGGCCCTCGAGGCCCTGGCCCGCGAGCGGGCCTGGATCGCCTACCTGCGCCGGACGATCACAGAGCGGCTAGCGGCTCGGGCCGCGTTGGTTAGAGAGCTGAAAGCGCTGCAAGAAGAGCTGCGGCAGGCCCGCACGCAAAAGCGGATTATCGAGAAGCTGCGGGAGCGACGACGAGAGGAGTACGTCAAGGACCGCCAGCGGCGGGAACAGGCGGAGTCTGACGAATTGGCACGACAGTTGCATACTCTCGATCGCGCCTGCGCGACAACGACTGTCGCCCCGGACTGAAGAGCTTGCTTTCGGCGGCGACGGACGGCGCCGGGTGCCGGACTGAGTCGGGTGCGTCATGCTCGGAAAGCTGTACCACGCTCTGGCCGTCATATCGATTGCGGTCGTGCTCGCCGGGGGCGCGTTGTTCGGCCTGCTCTACGGGACCGGGAGGCTCACACCCGAGCGGGTCAAAACGATCGCGAGAGTGCTGCGTGGCGAACTCGATGAGGTGGAGCAAGCGGAAGTCGCCGCAGCCGGAAACCAGCCGTCTGAAGGAGGGGAGCAGGGCCCGAGATCGGCCTCGGCCGAGGAAATTCGCCAACAGCGGCGTGACAGCCAACTGCGGCGGGCCCTGGGCGAGCGGGCATATCGCGATCTGATCTCGCAACGCGAACTGCTCGATCAGGTCTTACAGCACCTCATCACCAAACAGGAACGCTTCCAAGAAGAGCGAGCGACCGCGAAGGCGGCGCTGGAGCGGCGGCTCGGTGCGGCGCTCGACGACGGGTTCGAAAAGGAACGGCAGTATGTCGCGTCTATCGCGCCCAAGCAGGCCAAGGAACATCTGGTTCTGAAGTGGAAGAAGCACCCGGCGGACGCCGTGCACCTGCTGAATGCGCTGCCACTCTCGAAAGGAAAGCGCATCCTGGAGCAACTGAAGACACCGGAAGAAATACAGATCATGCACGAGCTGCTGGAACGGCTCAGCAAAGAGAAGGTCGATCCGCTTGAGCCGAGGTCAGGGAAGACCGCGGGCAACTGACAGAGAGTGATCGGAGCCGCAGGCTTCAGGTCGAGGTCTTGCCATGCAGGTCAACCTGTTTCCCGTCGCTGATCCCGCTTTGGTCCGCCACCGCGTGGCTGGCATGCTGCTTTCCGCGCCGGACAGTTCGCCCCTGCCGCCGCCGCGGGGTGAAACGCACGAGCTCCGCGAGCGCGTTCGTCGTGACGAAGAGCGGCATGCACGGGCGGTTGCGACGCTCGTACCGACGCGGCCGGCAGACGTAATCAATGACGCTGAACGCAACGTCGAGCATTCGAGTCGCGCGTTTCGTCGGCAGGTCGCGCGGGAGGGCGCCGCCGCACAGTTCCAGCAGGATCGCCAGGCGTTTCGCGAGGCCTTGAGCGCGGCAAAAGGAAAGGGGGCGCCGGCTGCGCCGCGGGAATCGGCCGATGTCGGCGCGCAAGCCGGCACGAGAGCCCAGGCCAAGCCAAACGTCGGGCCGCACCCCGCCACGGCGGGCAAGCCACCGCCAGAGGCGGGCGGCGGTCGCGCCCAGACATTGGCGGCTCCCGATTCCAGACGCGCGCTGACCGGCCCGCCTCCCGACACGGTGTCACCGCCGGTACTGCCTTCCGCGGGCACGGGCGCTGCACCTGACGCCGGACGTGGCGCAGCAATCAACGCGGTCCTTGCGAGAATGGGGAGACGCGCCGTGCAGAACAGCACCGGCCCCGGTCGCTTGGCGTCGTCCACAGCGGTTCAAGCCAGCAAAGCGGCCGCACCCCGTGGAGGAAGGGCCGGCGGCACCGCGCCGGCGGCCGCAGCCGGTACGCGTAGTCCAGCGAAGTCGGGGCCGGGCGCGACGGGGAAAACGTCCGGAACCCGACCGGCACAAAATGCCGACTGGGACGCAAATATCGAGCGGCTTGTGCGCATCGTCCGCAGTCGCATCAGCGGAGAACGTTCGCACACAGTTTTGCGTCTCGACCCGCCGGAGCTCGGCAGCTTGCGACTGCAAATGGACTTGCGGGGAGAGATGCTGACGCTGCGGGTGGACACCAGCACCGACTTGGCACACCGTTTGCTTTGGGAAGACCTGAACAGGTTGCGACACGGGCTCGAAGCGTCGGGCATCCGGTTGGAGCGGGTCGAAGTTCGCCCACCGACGCAAGCTCCAGAGGCCAGCGAGCACGACGTGTCGCGGCACGCCGATACGCAGGAAGAAACGCAGGGGGGATCGGCCCAAACAGATGCGGAGCATCCGGAGGAGCGTGGAACGGATTCCCACCCCGCGGGCTCGACGGAGGGTGCGCGCCGCGGAACCGACTCGGAACCGGCGGCGGAGTCGCTGGTGAACGTTGTCGCGTAGGCAAGTGCGGAGCAGAGCTTACGCCAGTCCCGAACCATTGAGCGTTTCCCATGGAAATCAGCGCAACCGGTGCAGCGCTCGGCGCGCCGCGCTCCACACAGGCGCGCGGGCTCGGCGCCCTGAGGAGCGAGGACTTCTTCAAGATCCTCGTCACGGAGATGCAAAACCAGGATCCGTTCGAGCCCACCAAGACTGCGGACATGATCAGCCAGGTCTCACAGATCCGCAGCATCGAGCTGTCCGGCAAACTGACCGACACACTCGATCTGTTGACCCGGCAGCAGCGGATCACCGGCAGCAGCGACTTGATCGGCAAGTATGTCCAGGCGATCACCACCGCCGCCGACGGCAGTCAGGCGTTGCACGAAGGTGTGGTCACGGGCATACGCTTCAACGCCGACGGGCGGGCGATACTCGAGCTCGACACGGGTGAAGCGGTGCCGGCGACCGATGTCATCCGCATCACCGCGCTCAACGAGGTCGAGGAGCGGCTTTCCGAGGCGGATGAAGACGACGACTGAAGAATGCAGCGGCCGGGCTCTGTCCCGGCCGTTGACGGCCCGTGAATAGCCCAAAGTCCTACGGCCGACACGGAGGTCGGCCGCTACATCGCTTGTGCGCCGGACTGCCAAGCGGGCGCCGGGGCACGCAATAGATGAGCGGGGTGTGAGGATTCGAAATGGGACTGACGACAGCAATGTATACCGGCTTGAGCGGGATGAACGTCAACCAGACCCGCATCAGCACGATTGGCAACAACATTGCCAACGTAAACACCCACGCCTTCAAGGGCTCGCGCACACTCTTTCAAACGCAGTTTTCCCAATTGCTTTCGATGGGCAACGGCCCCAGCGAGACGAGCGGCGGCGTCAATCCGACGCAGATCGGCCTGGGGGCCGTCGTCGGTACAATCCAGAAAGATTTCAACCCGGGCTCGATCGAGACCACCGGCATCGCCAGCGACCTAGCGGTGGACGGCGACGGCTTCTTCATCTTGCGGCGGTCCAGCAATCAGCAGGTTTATACGCGCGACGGCTCGTTCGCGCTCGATTCCGAAAACCGGCTGGTCTCCATGGACGGGTATGCCGTCCGCGGCTTCAGCGTTGACGAGAACTTTAACATTCAGCCGGCGGTTCTGACTGATCTCGTCCTCCCGCTGGGCACGCTCACCATCGCGGCTGCGACCGAGAACGTGGTGATGGACGGCGACCTTAGCGCCGCCGGCACGATCGCCACGCAGGGGTCGACGCACACGTCGCAAGCCCTGGTCGATGGTGGGGGCCGCCCGGCGGCGGCCGGCACGGCGTTGACCGACCTGCGGTCGGCGGACGCAGCGGGCGTGACGCTGTTTGCGAGCGGTAACAGCATAACCATCTCCGGCGTCGACAAGGGCGACCGCGAGCTCCCGAGCCAGACATTCGTGATCGGCACGGACGGCAACACCCTCGGCGATTTCGCTAACTGGCTGGAAGGCGCGCTCGGTATTCAGGATGTGGCTGAGGTGCCGGGTGATCCCGGCGTCGTGGTCGAGAATGGGGCGCTTCTCATCAACAGTAACGCCGGCGAGCAGAACGCTATCACTATCAACACCACCGACGTGACCAGCGACAGCGCCGGCACGCCCGTGCCGTTTGTGTTCACGGAGACCGCCCAGGCGAACGGATCGGGGCTCTTAACCTCCTTCACCGTCTACGACTCGCTCGGTACGCCGGTGATCGTTTCGGTGACGATGGCGATGGAAGAGAAATCGGCCACCGGCGTCACCTGGCGATTCTACCTGGAAGCGCCCGAGGCCGATACCGCCGGACGAGCCTTGGGCACCGGCACGGTCTCGTTTGACACCGAGGGGAATTTCCGCGCCGTCAGCGGAAACCAGGTCAGCCTGAACCGGACGGGGAGCGGCGCGGCATCGCCGCTTACATTCACGCTGGACTTCTCGGGCATTCACGGGCTGTCAACACGTACGTCGAACGTAATCATGGCTGAGCAGGACGGCTTCCCGCCGGGGACGCTCGCGAATTACTCGGTCGCTCCTGACGGGACGATCAACGGCGCGTTCACAAACGGCATGACACAGACGCTGGGGCAGGTTGCGCTCGCCGTGATGCCGAATCCGGAAGGTCTGCTCGC
Organism: Phycisphaerae bacterium; assembly: GCA_046758265.1. Classification (GTDB taxonomy): domain Bacteria; phylum Planctomycetota; class Phycisphaerae; order UBA1845; family Fen-1342; genus JALSRY01. The sequence goes on along the minus strand of JBHHZX010000005.1, from coordinate 137 downwards.
GGAGAGTGATAACCTTTACGTTCTCGGACCGAATGCGGGCGAGCCAACCATCACGCCACCGGGGCTGTTCGGGGCCGGACAGATCCTGGGGGGCGCGCTCGAGCTGTCCAATGTTGACCTGGCCCAGGAGTTTATAG
>JBHHZX010000004.1:0-24551 GCA_046758265.1 Phycisphaerae bacterium | reverse complement strand
CACCCAGCCACCCCGTGCGCCCGGGGCGGGCCCGCGCCCCCCCCCGCGGCGGCATCGGCGTCGTTTTGGTCGGGTTGGCGATCTTTGGCATGATGCGGGACGCGCTCGGGCCGTACAAGGCCCCCGAAGACGCACAGATGCGCGCCGCCATGTGCGAAGCCGCACGCGCCTTTCGCCCGGACGAAGTGGTCGCGATCGTGAATCCGCAGCAGGGCAATCACGGGCCGCCGGACGGCCCCGAATTCCATCCGGTGCTGCGGTACTACTTCGAACTCTACAGTCCGGTGCAACCGACCTGGCGGCAGGGTGGGCCGTTACCTGCGGACGCCGACTGGATCGTGTCTTACAAAAACCGCTGGTTCGGTCCCGAACGGGCGCGGGTTGAGCATCTGGCCAGGGTGGCGGGGCTGCGAGTTGTCTTCGAGCAGTCTTACGCGCTGTCTGAGCGCTGGCCGAGTAAGCTGACCGTCTACCGCTGCGCAACCGAACGCTGAACCGCTGCTCATTGTTGCAGGCCGCGGCTCGAACGCCCGGACCGTGGGTCCAACAGCCGCAGGGCGCGCTTGCCGCGGCCGTGCGTTTCGGGTAAGGGAGCGCGGGTGAGGAGGCCCTTGCATGGCGAAGCCGATCTCAAGCTGTGACGTGCGCATCCGCGTGCGCTACGCCGAGACGGACGCGATGGGCTACCTGCACCACGCTCAGTACTTCGTCTACTTCGAGATCGGCCGGACGGAGCTGCTGCGGCTCAACGGCCTGCGCTATCGCGATATGGAGCAGCGCGGGCTGTTCTACGTCGTCGCGAAGCTCGATTGCCGCTTCCGGGCACCGGCGCGCTACGACGATCTGCTGACGCTCACGACCAGCACCACGAAGCTCTCGCCGCTCCGTGTCGATCATCACTACGAACTCAAGCGCGATGGCCACGTGTTGACCGAAGCGAGCTCGACGCTGGTGTTGGTCGACCGCGACGGAAAACCGACGACGCTGCCGAGCGAGCTGTACGACGTCTTGAGGGGAACGGCACCAGAATGATTGCGGATTGCCGATTGGGGATTGCCGATTGCGGATTTTGGCCCAATGATGCCCATATGGTGACGAATGGATCGCTTGCGCGGCGCTGAATCCGCAATCCCAAATCCCCAGTCCGGATGAGGAGACCAATCTGATGAACCGGCCACGTGTTGCCTTCGAGATTGTCCAGGGCGAGGAGGACTGGGGCCAGATCGTGCTCGAGCTGGACGCGGACAAAGCACTCAAGACGGTCGAGAACTTTCTGCGCTACGTGGACGGCAAGTTCTACGACGGGACCATCTTTCACCGCGTCATCCCGGATTTCATGATCCAGGGTGGTGGCTACGCCGCGCCGAACGAAGCGAAGACCAAGGGGCTGCGCGATCCGGTCGAGAACGAGGCCGCCAGCGGGCTGAAAAACCTGCGCGGCACGATCGCGATGGCCCGCACCAACGAGCCCCATTCGGCCACCTCTCAGTTCTTCATCAACGTCCAGGATAACGCGATACTCGACCACCCCGGCAACGACGGCTGGGGCTACTGCGCCTTCGGGCAGGTCATCGAAGGGCTGCACGTCGTCGACCGCATCAAGGACGTCGAGACGACAGAGAACCCGCAGATGGGCGAGAAGTCGCAGCCGATCAACCCACCGGTGATCAAGAAGGCGAGGCAACTAGGCTAAGTTGTTCTCCGCGATCCCAGCACACCGGACAGAGCCCGAAGCGCAAGCGGGCAATCAGAGCCCGAAGCGCAAGCGAGGGTTTTGCGCCGAGAGGTTTCCTTCCCTCGCTTGCGCTTCGGGCTCGGACTACCAGCACCGGAAAATGCCGAATCGCGATTCAGCAGGGCCGGCTCCCTTCTCGCAGGAGAGTTAGAAACCACCGAAACGGGACGCCCGGGCAAGATTCGGATGCCGACCCCACACACCTGAACCCTGAACCCCGAACCCTGAACCCCGAACCCTCGCTACTCGCAAATCGTGCCATAGACGCTCAGCAGCTTGGCGAGGTCGGAAAGCTCGACATCGCCGTCGCAGTCCATGTCGCCGTCGACGCCGGTTGCGCCCTCAAGCGTGCCGTAGTTCTCCAAGAGCACGGTGAGATCGTCCCAATCAACGTCGCGGTCACCGTCGAGGTCGCCGCGGCACGGCGACGGATCGCTGCCGCCGAACTCGTAGGCCCCCATGTCCACGATCGGCGGCAGGCCACTGCCAGTATCCTCCGTCGCCGGATCGTCGAAGAACCGACCCTCGCCATCGAGATCGAACGGCGTGTACTCGTCCGTGTCGCCGTCACCGTCGAGATCGGCGACGTCCCGCAGCACGCCGCAATTGCATCCCGCGTCGATGCAGGGGGAGCCGGCGGCGAGCCGATAGTCATTGTCCTCCCAGGTGCTCGGATCATCATCGGGCCCGTCCGGATCGACAAACAGCGGATCCGCGTCGATGTTACCGAGGCCCGGCCAGCTGCCCTGGATGTCGGAGTACCGAACGACCATGGTCCCGAAGCAGTCCCGGATCTCGAACGGCGTATTGCCCCACAACACGCAGTTGGCAATCGTTGTCTCGCCGCGGCTAGACACGCCGGCAGCGCAGTCCGATCGTGCATCGTTCCCGACGATGGTGCAGTTGCTGATTGCCGCGTTCCCGGAGAATCCACCAGACACGCCTCCGCCGAAATCCTGGGCCCTGTTCCCCGCAATCAGGCAGTTCACGATTCTCACGTCGCTTAACTCGGAGTACACACCACCACCACTCCACTCCGCCGTATTCTCCGTGATTGCGCAATTGGCTATAACCGTGGTACTCCATACGCAGCAGATGCCGCCGCCGGCCCAAGCGGTTGTGCCCCCCGTAATGTTGCAGCCGGTGATCGTCGGGCTGCTCTCGGAGCATAAGACGCCGCTGCCACCCGGGGAATCCCCCTTCGTGATCGTGAAGCCGTCCACGACGGCATCGGCAGTCTCACCGCTGTGGAAATAGAACCCGCGGCCCTGACCTTCGCAGTCGATGATGCAGGTGTCGGGGCCGTTTTCGGAGCGGACAGTAATCAGCCGGCCGCCGAAGTCGAGATTCTTGTTGCCCAGACCGGCGTAGGTGCCGTCGAGGACGAGGACGGTGTCACCGTCCACGGCGGCGTCGATGCCCTCCTGGATTGCGTCGAACGGATGCTCCGCCGAGCCGTCCTCCAGCGGATCGCTCACCGTCGGATCCCCAGGACCGGGATCGTTTGGCGCGTCGTCATCTACGTACCAGAGAGTTTGCGCCACGGCGGAATTAACCGCCAGGATCGCCCCCGCGAGCCCGATGAGATAATTGCGCACAGATCTTCGGTACAACATGGCATAAACCTCCTTGAAAATGAATCGGGATGTAAAGAAACGCGAACAGATGCTCGCCTCTTGCGCATGGCGTTGGAGCCCTGGTATGAAGCCGGATAACCAACCCTTTATCGTAAGCCGGCGCGCCTTCAGATTCAACGATGACGCGGAGTAGCGCTGGCGTGGGGGTGCGCGTCACAGTCGGCGGCACAGTGGGGAGCGTCGCCGTCCCGGCGGCGCTCGTCGCGGTGGAATCGAGCCGGCCAGACGCCGGTGCTACCCACTACCTTGACGGGGGCCCCCGGCGAGGTTCGCCACGTCCTGCCACTCGGCGCGCTGCGCGCAGCGCGTAAACTCGGCAGCGCGAAATCGTCCCGCCCACCCGTGACCGTTTCCGGCGCCCGCCATAGAATCTTGACCTCGGGGCTCCGCCCAAGCCGAACTCGCCGCGAGCGGCGTGGCTCGCGGCGGCGCTCGAATGCTTCACACTGGTCCCTGGCGAGTCCCTGGAAAGGTGGTAGACCGTGATCAAGTTCGGCCCCGGGAACCTGAGAATCCCGAAATTCGAGAAGCCCGTGTATGTCGTGGCCGGCGGGCTGACCGACTTCCGCAAGAAGTACCCCGAAAAGAACAGCTGCCAGCTCTGCACCGAAGCCCTGCGGATGGCGGTCGAGGAGAACGACCTGAAGGTCGAACCCGAAGAGTTCCGGCGCATGGTCAACTGGTGCGTCTACTCACAGTTCGCGGATCACTTCGGCGACCAGCTTCTGGCGGCTGCCAAGGTGCACGACTACCTCGGCTTCGACCCGCTGGGGAACATCGAGGTGAAGACCGGCGGTGCGACCGGCGGCTCGGCGGTGCTCGCCGCGGCCCAGGCCATCGCCTCCGGCTACGCCAACTGCGTGCCGGTGGTCGGCTGGGAGCGTATGGACGAGGTTTCGACCAAGGTCGGCAACTCGTACATCGCCAGCGCCGCCTGCAAAGACTTCGAAAGCGAACTCGGATGGATGTACGCGTCGTACTACGCTCTGATGGCGCAGCGCTATCAGTACGAGAACAACGTGCCCCGCGAGACGCTGGCCCGCATCGCCTGCAAGAACCACGAGTACGCCTACTACTCGCCGTTCTCGCAGAGCCCCGGCAAGTACACGATCCAGGACATCCTCGAGAACGACATCGTTTCCGATCCGCTCGCGTTCCTCGAATGCTGCGCGATGAGCGTCGGGGCGGCAGTGCTGATCCTCGCCGACGAAGAGACAGCATACAAGCTCAGCGACAACCCGATGCGGCTCACCGCGATCTGCGGCGGCACACACACGCTGCGGACAGCGGACCGGCGGCACATGCCGATCCTGCTGCTGCCGAACGAAACCGAGGAGACGTACAAGGACTACTTCACCGGCAAGCGTACGGAGTGGCCGGGGTTCAGCTCGTTTCTGGCGTCGCGGATGGCGGCTTACCTGGCCTACAACATGGCCGGCATCAAAGATCCCGTCGAAGATTTTGACCTACTGGAGACCCATGATGCCTTCACCATCAGCGACGTTCAGACCTACGAGGACATCGGCCTGCGACCCTACGGCCGCGGCCGCGAGTTCATCGAGTCCGGCGATGCGTACTACGAAGGCCGGCTGCCGACCAACCTCTCGGGCGGCCTGATCGGCACGATGCATGCCGTCGGCGCCACCGGCATCTGGCAGCTTGCAGAGGTCTTTTGGCAGTTGCAGGGCAAGTGGGCCAAGTTCCACGCCGACCCGAAGATGTGGGAACGCTACGGGAAGAAGAAACCCGACGACTTCCGCGAGTTGCAGGTCAAGGACGCCGGGCGCGGCTGTACGATCTCGCACGCCGGCACCGGCAGCCACGTGACCTGTGCGATCCTCGAGAAACCCTGATGTAGCGGCCGGGCCCCGTATCGGCTGACGTAGCCGACGTAGCGGCCGATCTCCGTATCGGCCGTCGACCACAGCACGAAAAGGAGTTAAGAATGTCGAATAGCCAGTAGCGAATTGGAGAGGGGCGCTGAACACAACTCTTAACTCGCCACTCGCTATTCGTAATTCGCTATTCGCAATTCATCCGGGAAGGTCAAAACCATGGCAATTGAACTGAACGGCACTGTCGCCGAAGTCCTGAACGAAGACCCGCTGGTCATTAAGAACAAGAAGGATTGGTACCACACGCACACGTACGGCGGCTGGGGGAAGTTCTTCAAGGGGCTGCGTGAAAAGAAGCTGCTGGCCACGCGCTGCGCGAACCCGGATTGCGCGGAGAAGCGACTGTGGGTGCCGCCACGCTGCGAGTGCCCCGACTGCTGGTACGAGATGGAGTGGGCTGAGGCGCCGCAGGTCGGCAAGATCTATACGCACTCGACCGTGCTGTATCCAGGCGCGCCCTTCCGTGCGAGCATCCCCTGTCCGCTCATCAGCGTGGAAATCGAAGGCGTCTGCACCAAGCTGATGAGCTACCTGAAAGAGGGCAAGCCGGAGATCGGCAGGCCGATCAAGGCGGTGTTCAACACCGAGAACCCCACGAACACGATCCTCGACCTGGCCTGGGTACCGACGTAGCGACGAGCTTCATTGCGACCAAAGATGGGTGCCCCATCCCTGCGCCGCTGGGGGCGGGGTATGTATTTGTCGAGGCGCTGTTCGTCGCGCGATCCGCTCAACCAGCTACGGCGGGTCCTCCCGATCCTCGTCAGTTTGTGCACGCAACGGAATGCCGAGGCGTTCGATCGTACGGCCGAAATATCGCTGGTACTCGGATGAATAATCCGCCATGAACGGGCAGGGAATCAGCCGAATATCCACGTGCGTCGCCGACTGGATTCCGGGCAGTTCGTCGAGGGGAATCTCTCCTCGACGGCCGTCCCCTGGTCGAACGAGCAAGGTGAAGGAAATCGGATGGAAGTCGCCCCTGCCGGTGACGCGCGCCCAAACACGCGACGAGAAGAGAACCGGTATTTCCCCACAACGATAGTTTAGCGAGTGGATCTCCGCATCGCACGGGTCGGCGACCGGCCATATCTCAACCGCCTTCTCAACTTGTTGCCTCACGCCTTCGTCCAGCACAGGCTCATAGAGGCCTTGGATGGGCGGATCCTCGATTACGGCAATCCCCGAGGCGGTTATCGTCCAGGTGTGCAGCGGCGCGGCATCTGGATCGTCTTGCGAAATCAGGAATACTTCCTGTTTGACGCTAATCTCATGGCGACCGGCGCACAGCGCCGGAATTTCCCAGGCGAGTCCAACCCCGCCCCATCCCAGATGTTCTACCCCGGATTCCAGACGCTCCGGGGGCGAAGCGAGCGCGAGCTTTCCGTCAACGCAAACTTCCCACGGCCCATACCGCAAAGAGCACTTCGGCAGTGGCACACCCGAAGGCAGGTTGATGCTCAGCATAGAATGGGCACTGTGCGACGAGCCACTCGGGTACGGAGCGGATATGTGGAGATTGGCCGCCCAATCGACAATAAGGTCGAATAGACGCGTCTGCTGCGTCGCCGACAAACCACCTTCGTCGTAGCGACGCAGCAGTTCCCGTGCAGCCGCGTTTTGTCCATCACTGTAGAAATAATAAAGCAGCGAAGTCGGCAGCACCGCCGGCAAGACATTGCGATACGCATAAATGGCAGCGCCCACGAGGATGAGAATCACGAGCGCCGCAATCTTTTCCTTGTAGCGCTTGTAGGCGTGCGCCGACTTCGCAAGCCGGTTTGGCGGAACGTTCGTACCGCATTCGGGACAGCGACCCGGATTCATACGATAGCCGCACTTGGGGCAATAGCCGGCGGGTTGGTGGCTGGAAGATTGTGGCGCCACTTGGTCCTCCACCTTAAACTACGATCCTACACTAGACGCCCTGCAGCCCGCAACGCCGACTTATCGCAGACATGGCTGCGGGTTTCGGCCACTCGTACCGAGAGGACGGCATGATCACCACCTTTGAAGGTAAAACGCCCGAAATCGTCGACAGATCATACGCCCACGCCAGTACCCACGGCCGGCCGGGCCGCCGGCCGCTACATTTTCCGGCCGCGGTCGCTCTTGAATCCGCTATTCTTCCGGGGGCGTCCCGAACTCTTCCGGCATCTGCTGCCGGGCGATATTGCGCAGGAACTCCAAGCCCGCATCGCCCACGCCGGCGGCCTCGGCATCGCGGAGCGTTGCCTGCACCGCTTCCGCATCGCCCCGCTCCGTCGCCAACACGATTGTCCACGCCCACGCCTTGACGTGCGCGGGCCGCAGCCGCAGCGCCGCGTGGAGCCAAGGTTCGACCGCCGGCCGACTCTCGGGTGACCGTTGCATGAACATAGCCGCCAGATCAACGTACGCATCGGCCATCGCCGCCTCCGCCGCCAGATCGTCTTTGAACGCCGCCTGCAACACTTCCGCCGCCGTACGCTCCTCACCCGCCGCCAGCAGAAAACGCACCTGCCGCAGGCGATACGGCCGGACCATCGCTTCGTACTTTTGCTGTAGGATCGCGGGCAAGGCATGAATTGCCTAGCGTAGCAGCGGCGCCGCGCGGCGCGGTTCGTCGGGCCGCGCCTGAAAGCCATAGTCGGCCTGCTCCGCCAGCGCCACGGAATAGAGTTCCGGGAAGCGTATACGCATCGGCCGGTACAACTCCGCCGCGCGGGCCGCGTCAACCGCCGCACCCTCGTATGCACCGTGCAGCGCCTTCCACGCCGCGCTGAGCCGGTACATCTCGGGGGCGAGAGAGAGAACCAGCGCGTCGAGATCGGTCTGCGGATCGTAGGGTCCGACTGACTGCAGCACGGCGCCGAGCGTCCCCTCGAAATTGCGCAACTCCGGGCCGTTCCGCAACGCGGCGTGCCACTCGGGCGGTGGAAATCCGTTGCGCAACGCGTCACGCAGCACGCCGACGTATTCACCGGTGAGGCCCCGATAATACTTCAGGTATCCAGCCAGTTTCAACAACGTGTGGGTGTCGAACGGGCGTAGAAAACGCTGGCTGCGCCAGGCCTGAAACGCGCGTCGGCCCCATTCGCGCGCTTGCCGGCCTTCATCCGCGCGGCTGTGAAGGTCGACCAGCATCTCAGCGCATTGCGCCCCCAACGCCCCCATGCGCCCGAAGTTCCTCGCCCGGCGGCTGAGTTCCAGCGCCGCATCGTAAGCGCTGCGGCAGAGTTCTCCGGCCTGTTGCAGTCGTTGTCGGAGATCGGCTTCCATGTCCGCAGCGTCAGCGCTTTCCAGACCGGCTGCCTGGTACTCGTCGAATGCCGCCGCCTGCGCGTACGCGGCGCGCGCCCGGCCATACTCGCAATGTACGCCGCGCAAGTTCGCGATCAGCTTGCGCACGGGGTCCAGCAGGCGCGCTTCCGCCGCTCGCGTGTACGCCAAGGCCGGTTCGTAGCGGGTCGCCCGGTAGGCGACAGCGGCCGCCTGTTCGTACCGCACGCCTTTCCAATTGTGCAGCGACAACCACCCCGCCGCGAGCGCCAATGCCAAGGACACCGCCGCCAGCCCGTACCGTCGCACAATCATGCGCCGTAGCCACGCCTCGGTCACCGCGCTTTGGTCGGGTCGCTGTTTCGAGATCGAACGACACAGCGCCCACACGGCGCCGAGCAGCGTGTAAAAGACCACCGGGACACCCGCGAGCCGCAAACCGACACCGAACATAGCGTCGGCCAGCAACGCGATGACGCCCGCCACCAACCCGTACAACAGCCAGCGTCGCTCCGGCGACAGATTAGCTCGCAGCAACGCCGAGGCGGCGGCCAAGGTGGCCAGGAAGCCGCCCACGAACGTCACGCCGCCGACCAGGCCGATCTCGGCGAAGACCTCGAAGAGCTCATTGTGCGCGTGCTCGACCATTTCCCCCGGGAACGCCGCGGGGTCCAGCACCCGATCCCCGACCGACAGGGCCCCCGCCAACCGCGGATACTGCCCGGCGCCCACCCCACTGAACGCCCGCTGGCTCCACAACCTGGCGGCGTACCGCCAGGCGTAGACCCGAAAACGGATCGTCGCCCCGCGCGACATCACAAAGTCCTGCACGAAGTTTTGCCTGGCGTATGAGACGTACACCGCGCCCAGGCTGGTTACCGCCAGCAGCACAACCAGGAAAACCCATCGCAAACGCCGCTTCGCGAGCAGAAACAGCACTCCCGCGACGCCGACGAGAAGCCCGACCAGGGCGCCAAGCGAGTTGGCCAGCCTGAAACACCAGCAGAGCGGAAGGAGGGCTGACACCGCCGCGACGACCCGCGGCGTTGGAAGCGAATGCCCTTCGCGCAAAGACGTCCACGCCGATCCGATCAGCGCGGCTCCGGCGATCAGAATCGCGGGCAGCGTGCAGGCGGCCAGCGAGTTCGGATTGCCGATTGGGAAACCCGGGTTGTGAGAGGGGTTTCTGCGGTAGTAGTACCACACGCACAGGGTCGCCCCGATTGCCCCGATGATTACATAGCCCCACAACAAGCGCGGCACATCGCGACTCTCGAGGCCCCATGCGAGCGCGACGGCCCAGGCAAGGGCCAGCCCGTAGAGTGCCCCCTGTCCCAGGGAAAGATCGGGATCGCCGGACCACTGGCTGCTGGCCAGCGACAGCAGGACCCACCCGACCAAAAGCGCCTGCCCGAAAAACCAGACCCCCTTGGTGGTTCGCCGCTCGGGCGGCAGCAGACCGGATACGAGCGCACGGGCCGCCAGCAGCACCAGGGCTGTGACCGTCGCGAGATGAAACGCGAAATCCTTGATCTCGACGCCCCGGATCGTCGCGACCAAACCATACAGCGACATCAGGTCGACAAGACGCTTGAGAAGCGACCCGTCGCGCCAGGGAATCGCGCCGGGATAGCCCTCACCGGAGGGCGGGCTCATCAGGAAATACGTTGCCGCCAGCAGGATGAGCGCCAATCCGAGGTTGAGCAGCGAGAGCAGGCTTCGCAGCCGGTGGCCGGGCGGTGAGGCCAGCGTGATCTTGGGCGCGTCGAACATCGTTGAACAACCCGGGTGCGCGGCGGTGTGGCGCTTGTCTACCACGCGTGCGAAGAAACTGCAAAGGCGGGCCGGGAAACTTTTCGAACCATAACGTCGTGTGGTCACGGCGCTTGACGCCGCGGCGCGAGAAACTGTTTGCCCTTTGCCGGAAACCTGCTATCTTGCCTGTTGAGGTCATGGAAGGCACGCTAATGTCACCATCGCTCGGCGCCCCAGGATGGCAAGCGCCCCTCGATTTTCATCAAGCACGCGTCCACATGGTTGGGATCGGGGGCAGCGGCATGGCCGGGCTGGCCGCGGTTCTGCTGCGGCGCGGCGCCCGCGTCAGCGGTAGTGACCACTTGGCTTCGGCGGCGCTCTCACGCCTGGCGGAAAGCGGCGCCCGCGTCACGACACAACAAACAGCGGCGGCCGTCCCGCCGGAGACCGGGCTGCTAGTCGCCTCGGCTGCGATACCCGAGTGGCATCCGGAGCTGCTCGAAGCTCGACGACGCGGGATCCCCGTCATCAAATACGCGCGATTGCTTGGCGCTTTGATGGCCCGGCAGGATGGCATCGCTGTCAGCGGCACGCACGGCAAGAGCACGACCACGGCCTGGCTGACGTTCGTGCTCCGGCAAGCGGGCCTCGACCCCAGCTTCGTCGTTGGGGCGGAAGTCGAACAACTGAGCGGCGGGAGCGGCGTCGGCGACGGGCCGCACTTCGTTGCCGAAGCGTGCGAATACGACCGTTCCTTTCTCAACCTGCGGCCGCGGGCGGCCGTGATTCTCAATATCGAGGAAGACCACCTGGACTGTTACGAAAACCTGGCCGCGATCACCCGGGCCTTCGAGCAATTCGCCCAGCTCGTACCGCCGGACGGACTGGTCGTGCTGAACGGACAGGACCCCAACTGTCGCGCGCTCCGAGACAAGCTCTCCGCCAGCGTCGAGACCTTCGGCACCGAGGCGCAAGACACGTGGCGGGCTGCCGATCTGAATCTGTGCGACGGCCGTTACGAGTTCCTCGTGTTCCGTCGCGGGCAACCGCTCGGCCGGGTGCACCTGGGTATCCCCGGCGAGCACAACGTCCGCAACGCGCTGGCTGTCAGCGCGCTGGCCTCCCGCGCCGGCGTGCCGTGGGCCGGGATCCGTGCGGCCCTGCACGAATTCCAGGGCGCCCAGCGACGCCTGCAGGTCCGCAGCGAGATGAACGGGGTGACCGTCGTTGACGATTACGCCCACCACCCCACCGAGATTCAAATGACGCTGCGTGCCGCCCGGCAGCGATTCAACCCGCGCCGGCTGTGGTGCGTTTTCCAACCGCACCAGCATTCGCGGACCCGCTTTCTGCTGGCCGATTTCGCGCGCAGTTTCGAGCTCGCCGACCACATCGTCGTGCCGCGCATTTACTTCGTGCGTGACAGCGAACGTGAACGTCAGGCGGTCCGGGCCACGGACCTGGTCGAGCAGGTCTGCGCCGCCGGCGGCCACGCCGTGCACATCCCCGACTTCGGCGCGATCGTGGAGACGCTGGTGGACAATCTGCGACCGGGTGATTTGGTCATCACCATGGGCGCCGGCAACATCTGGAAGGTAGCCGATGAGCTGGTTCAGCGGCTTCGAGAGAATCGTGCGCGCTGACGTCCCGCTGCGGGAGTTCACGTGGTACAAGCTCGGCGGACAAGCCCGCTGGTTTTGTGAGCCGCGCGATGAGCCCGAGCTGGCCGCCCTGTTTATGCGCATTCGCGCGACCTCCTTGCCCTGGCGCGTGCTCGGCGGGGGCACAAACATAATCGTGCGTGACGAGGGCTTCGATGGTGTGGTAATTCACCTACGCGGCCCGGTTTTCGAGCGCACTGAATTCGAGCACGAATCCGTCCGCGCCGGCGCGGGCGCCGACTTGCCAAAGCTGATTCGCGCCGCGCTCAAACGCGGCCTGGTGGGCCTCGAGGTCCTGGCGGGAGTCCCGGGCACCGTCGGCGGCGCCGTACGGATGAATGCCGGCGGGCGCAACGGCGAAATCAGCGGGTTCGTGCGCGAGGTACGTGTGCTGGACCCGAAAGGTCAAATCGTTACCCGAGACGCGGCCGAGGTCGGCTTCCGCTATCGTTGCACCGCCCTCGACGACTGCATCGTACTGGGCGTCGTGCTGGCGCTGCGACGTGGAGACGCGGTGCGGGCACTGGCACGCCACCGCGAAATCTGGAACGACAAGTACGCCGGCCAGCCGCCGCTCGCGGCCCGCTCGGCGGGATGCGTCTTCAGGAACCCCCCAGGGCAGTTCGCCGGACGTCTGCTCGACGAGGTCGGTTTGAAGGGCGCACGGATCGGCGGAGCCGAAATCAGCACCCGGCACGCCAACTTCATCGTCGCGTACGATGACGCGACGTCCGACGACGTGCTAAACTTGATTCGACTGGCGAGGGAGCGCGTGCGACAGGCCACAGGCATCGAGCTCCAGCCCGAGGTCGAAATCTGGTGAACGCATGCCCGCAGCCCGGACAGCCGCCAGGATGAGCGCTGCAACCCGGAAAAAACTGCGCGTGACCGTGCTCGCAGGCGGCCCGAGTGCCGAGCGTGAGATCAGCCTCGCTTCCGGCGGTGCGATCGCAGATGCCTTGCGCCAACGCGGTCACGAAGTCTTCGTCGCCGACGTGGGACCGGACAATCTGGCCGCCCTCGACCATCCGGCCGATGTGGTCTTCCCCGCCCTGCATGGCACGTTTGGCGAAGACGGCACGATCCAGCGGATTATGGAGCAGCGCGGCATCCGATTCGTTGGCTCCGGTTCGCAAGCGTCCGCGCTGGCGATGGACAAGGTGGCCGCGAAGCGAGTCGCCGAGAGCTTGGGCATCCCGACGCCCGCATACGAGGTGGTAACGCCGCTCGATAAGCCGTTGCTGCCACTTCCGGTGGTCGTCAAACCGATCGCCGAGGGCAGCAGCGTGGGAACGACCGTCGTCCGTGAGCCGGGCAAGCTGCAGCGAAGTGTGGAAAGCGTGGCCGGCAAGTACGGTCGGGCATTGGTCGAGCGTTTCATCGCGGGCGATGAGCTAACGGTTGGGCTTCTCGGCGAGCAGACACTACCGCCGATCTGCATCCGCCCCCGGCGCGATTTCTACGACTTCGAGGCCAAATATCACGACGATCACACCGAATACTTGTTCAATGCGGGCCATCCGAGGACTCTGCTGGAGCGGGCAAGTACGCTCAGCCGGCGGGTCTGTGCGGCCCTGGGCTGCCGGCACCTGGCCCGGATTGACTGGATCGCGGGGCCCGGCGAAGGGCTGTGGTTCCTGGAAGTGAATACGATTCCAGGGTTTACCAGCCACTCGCTCGTGCCCAAAGCCGCCGCCCATGTCGGTATCCCGTTTGACGAACTTGTCGAGCGGCTGGTCAGGATGGCCATAGAGGAAGCCAGGTGAGCCGTCGCAGGGCCAAGCGCGAGTTCCGCCGGCGCGCGTCGAAACCGCGGCTGAGGCTGCTGCGCTCGCTGCGAGCGTGGATGACCGTCGCTTGGCTGGGCACGTTTGCCGTCGTCGCATACGGTTTGCACGAGCTTGAGCCATATGTCCGCGGAATCAACACGTCGGAGATGGTGCTCGAGTGGGTGGGCGCCCCCGAATGGCTGCACGACGCGAACTGGAAGCATGTGCTTCCGGAGCTGGAAGCCCGCATCAAGCTCCACCCCCAGACCGACCCCTACGACGACCGCGTCTGTCCGTACGTCGCGGAACGATTGGCCGGGTCCCCGTGGATCGATCACGTGCGCCGGGTCACGAAGCAGATCGACGGCCGGGTGAAGGTTTGCGCCGACTTCCGCAAACCCTTCGCGTTGGTCGAACGCAACGGAACAGCCTACCTTGTGGATGAGACCGGCGTGCGGCTACCGGAACAGTGGGCCAGCGACGACATTAACCGTGCCGGCTGGTGGCTCATCGAGGGTGTCGCCGAGCCGCTCCCTCAACCCGGCGAGCGCTGGCCTGGTGACGACCTCGCTGCGGGACTGACGCTGGCGCGGTTCCTGTATCGTGCTGAGACGGCTGGGAGGCTGCCATTCCGCGACACACTGCGGTCGATCGCCGTCGGCAACTTCGGCGGTCGCGAGAACCCGTGGGCGGGACGGCTGCAACTGGTTACGAGAAATCCTGAAAGTTATATTCACTGGGGCTATCCGCCCGGGGAAGAATACGGTACGGAAAGCACAGCCGAACGAAAGCTGGAAATGCTCAATATACTTCATGAAGAGTTGGGCCGGCTTCCGGACGACACACCGCTCGATGTGCGCGACGAACAGGGTGTCGCCAAAGTGCTGCCCGGATGAGCTGACCATAATAGAAACGCGTATCGGATCACGGAGGCGCTGGCATGACGCCCGAAGAACTGCTGTTTGCACTGTTCAAGACAATGACTGAGCACCTGAGACTGCCCGAGGGCTATGAATGGGCTGCTTTGGCGGGAGCGGTTGTTGTAACCGGTTTCGGGCTCCTGTTGTTGGTCCGCGGGGCGAGATGGGCCCCCGGCCTGGCAGCGCTCGCTTTCCTCGCCGCGGGCGGCTTCGCCGGTTCGTTTCTGGCACGGGCTGTCGGAACGCCCTTTTGGCCCACGGTCGGGGTGGTCGGCGTCCTCGGATTCGTGCTCGGACTCCTGCTGTTCCACGTCTGGCAGGCCATTTTGCTGGCATCCTGTTTCGTCATCGCCGGTCTCTCAGTGTATTACGTCCGCGGTCTGTATCTCGAAGTAGATCGCTGGAACTCGCTCGCACCGGGGGCGACGGAGATTACGCTGCCGATGGCTGGCACGGTTGTGGGCGAAAACCGCCTCACTGCGATGCAGGACTTGTCGAGCCTGTGGACGCATCTCAGCGAGAACGTCGGTGGGTTTCAGACCACGTTCTGGAGCCTGGTGCTGTCCACCGGGTTGGCGGGGCTGATCTTCGGGTTATTGCTGCCCCGCGCCTCCCGGGCCCTGTGGGCTGCCTCGCTCGGAACCATGTTTTTCGGCATCGGCACCACGGGTCTGCTCATGCGATTCGGCCCCGGCATCCTCGATTGGCTGCGGGCCAATCACGTTTGGGCCTGGGGGATCGTCGGCCTCGTCTGGCTGATCTCGTTGGCGTACAACCTGGCTACCTGCCGCCGCCGGAAATCCGAGAAAAGGCCGGTCGAAGCCAAGGCAGCCACCAAGAGCAAGCCGGCGACAGCTTAGACACCCATCGGTTGAGCGCCGCGCGTTGCCATCAAGTCACAAAACCAAGATTCCGCTTGGCATCTCGGTGCAATGATAGCAACGATACATACGGCGGCCGGGATGACGTGCCGCGAGTATGGGAGACCGGCGGTGTTCGATTTTCAAGGTCTGATATTCCGCGCAGCCTTGCGCTGGCCCGAGGCGATGTCGTTGGTCGTCTTTGGCGCCGGCCTGCTGTACATGCTGCAAGGGTTCCGCTTCGCCCGCTTTCTGATCGCGTTGTCGTGTGCCGGTGGCGGCTTGGCTCTGGGAGGGATCCTGGCGAAGCTGGCCGGCCTCTCCATAATCTCGGCGTTCCCCGCCGCCGCCGTCCTGGGAATCGTGGGCTTGGTCCGATTCCGCCTGGGGCTGGCGCTCGCCTCGGCGTTCACGCTCGGGGCATTGGCGCCATATCTGGCGGTCCAGCTAGGGCTGAGGCACACAATAGTGTTGATTGTCGCCGTCCTGGGTTTCGCCATCGGCTATACCATGATCTGGGTCTGCCGGCGATCGCTGCCGATCCTCGTAACCATCGTGCCAGGAGCAGGGCTGCTCGTAACGGGTTTCGTCGGCATCACGTGCGCGCTGGCGCCATCGCTGGGACTGACGTTTTTGGACTGGGCCACCAGCATACCGCTGATGGTACCTGGGCTCATGTTGATGCTGTGCATCCTAGGCTATTCCGTCCAGGCCAACGCCCTGCAAGGCGACATGGAAACCGGCGGGAGCCCGGGATTGAGGAACCTCGACGCGTTGTAGCCGCTGGCGTCAGAGCAGCGGCCGCTCATATCCCGCCCAGGGGGCGGCCTTACCCGAAGTGAGCCCTTCGCCGATAGTCACAGGTACGGAACCCATAGTTCGGGTTGACTTCCGGGCTACAAGCGATAAATTTACCAATGTAGGTGGGAGCGACGTTCGTGTCTCACCATTGGCGAGACAGGATGATGTTGCAAACAGAAACATCGTAACCTGGGATAGCGACGCGCGATGGCGTCGCGCTCGGGCAGCATC
This sequence comes from Phycisphaerae bacterium, assembly GCA_046758265.1. Lineage (GTDB taxonomy): Bacteria > Planctomycetota > Phycisphaerae > UBA1845 > Fen-1342 > JALSRY01. The sequence continues at coordinate 8,026 of JBHHZX010000004.1, read as the reverse complement.
GTCCTGGTGCATGAATCGCAAAGGTTTGCAGCCCCGTATGCATTCACATCCCGAGTCGGCGATCGGCGCGTCGCATCCATGAGGAAAGCATCCCCATGGTAAAGGTCCGGTTGCCCGACGGCAAAGCGATCGAACGCGAAGACGGCGTCTCCGCCGCCGAAATCATCCAGGGCATCAGTCCGGCTTTGGCGCGCCCAGCTCTCGCGGCGAAGGTCAACGGCAAAATCGTCGATCTCTCGACGCGGCTGAGCGACCAAGAGGTGGATTTCGCCGCCCTGACCTGTCAGGACGCAGACGGTCTTCGCGTCGCTCGGCACAGTTGCGCGCACGTCATGGCCGAGGCGATCTGTACGCTCTGGCCACAGACCAAGCTCGTCTACGGCCCGGTGGTGGAGAGCGGTTTCTATTACGACATTGACCTTGACCACGCCCTCGTGCCGGAGGACTTCGCGAAAATCGAAGCCCAGATGGCCGAGATCGTCAAGGAAGATCGCCCGTTCACGCGCTACGAGATGCCGCGTGCGGAGGCAATGGGCAAGCTCCGTGCTGAGGGCAACCAATACAAGATCGGCAACGCCGAGCGCGCCGACGGTGATACGCTCAGCTTTTACGTCAGCGGGGAACCCGGCGCCGGGCGTTTTGAGGACCTCTGCCGCGGCCCGCACGTGCCCAGTACCTCGAAGGTGGGGGCGTTCAAGCTCATGCGGGTCGCCGGCGCGTATCACCACGGCGACGCGACCCAAAAGATGCTGCAGCGCGTCTACGGCACGACCTGGCCCAGCAAGAAAGAGCTGAAACAGCATCTGCAACAGCTCGAAGAGGCGAAAAGGCGCGACCACCGGCGGATCGGCCAGGAACTGGGCCTATTCACCGTTGACCCGCTGGTCGGCTCCGGCCTGGTGTTGTGGAAGCCGCGCGGGGCGGTCATTCGCTATACGCTCGAGCAGGCGCTGTTACAGGAACTGTTGAAGCACGGCTACCAGCCGGTGTACTCACCGCACATCGGCAAGCTGGATCTCTATCGCACCAGCGGGCATTTCCCGTATTTCAAGGAGGCTCAGTATCCGCCGCTGTTCGAGTCCGATCGCGCGCGCGAGCTGAACCGTCTGTGGGAAGTGCTCCTCACCGAGGGCGGCGACCGCGCCGGCGAATCCGAACGCAACCTGTTCAACCGTCTTGCGGAGGAATATCCCGAACTCAAGAAGGCGGGCTATCCGTTTGACGGGCCTGCGGAACGACGGCTGCAACGAATTCGCGCCTGGCTTTCGCAGGAAGACGGCTATCTACTCAGGCCGATGAACTGCCCGCACCACGTCCAGATTTTCGCTTCTGAACCGCGAAGCTACCGCGACCTCCCGGTGCGGCTGGCGGAGTTTGGCACCGTCTATCGCTACGAGCAGTCCGGCGAAGTCGGTGGGATGACCCGCGTCCGCGGCTTCACGCAGGACGACGCCCACGTGTTCTGCACGCCCGAGCAACTGCCGGCGGAAATCGCCGACTGCATCGAGCTTTCCAAGTTCGTCCTGGAGCTGATCGGGCTGAAGGAATACCGGGTGCGGATCGGTCTGCGCGACGCAGCCGGCGGCAAATGCATCGGCTCGGACGAGAACTGGCGTATGGCCGAACAGGCGTTGCGCGAGTCGGTGTGGGCTTCGCGCATGCAGCATTCGGAAGAGCAGGGGGAGGCCTGCTTCTACGGTCCGAAGGTGGACTTCATCGTCCAGGACGCCATCGGTCGCGAATGGCAGCTCGGCACCGTCCAGGTCGATTACAACCTGCCCGAGCGCTTCGACCTGCAATACATCGGCAGCGACAACCGGGAACATCGGCCGGTCATGGTCCACCGGGCCCTGTTCGGCAGCATGGAGCGGTTCGTCGGCATCCTGATCGAGCATTTTGCCGGCGCGTTCCCACTCTGGCTCTCGCCGGTTCAGGCCACGGTTTGCTCCGTCAGCGAAAAGTCGGCCAGCTATGCCCGTCAGGTGTTCGAGCTTTGCCGCACGGCCAACCTGCGGGTCGAGCTGGACGACAGCGGCGAGCGGATTGGCGCCAAGATCCGCAAGGCCACGCTGATGAAGATTCCCTACATACTCGTCATCGGCGAGCAGGAGATGAATGACAAAACGGTCAACGTCCGCACGCGCGCGGGTCGGCAGCTCGGTAGCTGCGCGGTGCCCGAATTTCTGGCCGCGTGTGCGCAGGAAATTGCCAATCGCGGCGCTCCGGCGTCCGGCGGAGCAGGCCAAACTTCGCCCGCATGAAGAATGGAGTACATGGCCAAGGGAAGTACATCAAGTCACCGCGTTAACGAGCAAATCCGCGTCCTGCAGGTTCGCTTGATTGGTGAGGACAACGAGCAAGTCGGCGTCATCGATACCGTCGAAGCGCTGCACCGCGCGCGGCAAGCCGGGATGGATCTGGTGGAGGTGGCCCGTAACGAGCGACCGCCCGTCTGCCGGATCATGGATTACGGCAAATTCAAATACCACATGAAAAAGAAGGGCCGCAAGCACCACGAGCAACAGCTCAAAGAGGTGCGCATGCGGCCCAAGACCGACGAGAACGATCGTTCGATCAAGATCAATCGCGCGCTCAAATTCCTGAGCAAGGGGAACAAGGTCCAGTTCACCATGCAGTTCCGCGGCCGCGAGCGCGCCCATCGCGACATCGCGGTCGAGATCTTCCGCGGCATCGTTGGGGAGCTCGGGCAGTTGGTCAAGGTTGAGCGGCCGCCCAGCATGGACGGCCGTCACATGGTCATGATCCTCGCGCCCAACAAGTCCGCCTTCGAGAAACTCACCGCGGGCGGCAAAGCGCCGACCATCGCCGACGTAGCCAATGCCGAGAAGCAGCCCGCCTTCGACCGCTAACCGGCCGGCCGCGGATCGCGCGTCCCCGGGATGCGAACGCCAGGTGCAGTCCTCCACGGCAATGCCGGGTCGGCGAGCCGATGCGGGGCATCGGGCTTTTGCCCGTCCAGCCACTTGCAGCGCGGCCCGCGGGAAGTCTACAGCCGCCACCGCCCCCCCGACTGGTCGTGACACGAGGCCACACAACTACCGCGTCCGACGCGACGGGGGATGAGAGACGGCTTACGGTGCGCTCGAAAGCAACACCGCGCGGGTGATGAAGGCAACCGCCCGGCCGCTCCTGTCGGTGCAGGCTCCGTCGAGATTGAGCAGGACCACGGGTTGACCGAGTTCCACCGGCCCGCTGTGGTGCTGTTCAACCTTGCGAAACACCGGCGCTGTGACGTCGGAACCCGCCTCGACCTGGCTCCCCTCAACCGTGGAGACCTCGACGTCGAGCGACAGGTGAACAAGCTTTGATGCGCCCTGGGGCGCCCAGTCGCCCCAAACGCGAAACTCAGCGCCGATGTCGTGCCGAGAGACGCTCCTGAGCAGCCGACCGTCCTTGGTCCGTGAAGAACCAGTGACGTACGGCTGATCGGCGACGATGCGAATCCGGCCGCGCTCGCGGAGGTTCACCGTCTGATCGACGCGATATAGCACACTGGCATCGCCCAGCGCACGCACCGCTTCGTCGAATTCAACGAGCGAGGCGGCCTGGGCAAGGGCGGCAGCGTCTATCTGGACGACCTCCTCAGCGGACAAGCCGAGCCGGTATACGGCCGCATCCAACCGTACGACCGGTGGCGGACCGGCCGGTTCGCGTCGGCTCGCGTCGGCTGAGCGCTCCTGTGAGCGCCGGCCCGGCGCGTGCCGTGGGCGTGACTCGTTTTCCTGCGGCCCTTCACGTGGCGCGACCACCAGCACTTCTTCAACCGCAGCATTCCTGCTGCCCATCAACGGGAGTGCGTCCCGTACATCTGGTGAACCAGCGTCTGTGACCATCAGGAACAGCGCGAATAGGGATCGGGCGCAAAGGGAAAGCGTGGCCATCGCGAGTCCTCCGAAGAAACCGGCCCGGAACAGCGCGGGCCCCAAAACGAACGTCCGATCGTTTGTACCGCGCCGATTCGGTACGGTTGCAACGGTTTCGCCACGATCCTTTGAGCGACGATCGAGGCCGGCTGCATTGACCTGTCACGACGATTGGGCTTAGCTACGCTTGTCCGGCGCACGGCTGACCGGCTGCGGCGCAGGAGTTGCGCGTTGCTTGGCCCGGTACCGCGTTGGCACAGCAACTCTTTCGGGCGGTCGAAGCCGAACCGGGCGGCGGCAACTTGGGTAGGCAGGCCATGATCTGCGCGTTGGAGAAACTCGCCGGTGTGGAGAGCTGATAACGGTCGGTGCGATTTCTCTGTCCCGCGAACCGGAACTCTTTATGCGTTACGGACATTTCGACTGCTTCAGCGGCGCTGCCGGCGACATGATCCTCGGGGCGTTGATCGACGCGGGCTGCCCGCTCGAAACGATGCAGGAAACGGTCACAAGACTCTCGCTCCGGGGTGTAAGCCTGATTGCGGAAAAGGTGCAACGGCACGGCTTTGCCGCCACCTTGGCGCGCGTGCAGGTCAAGCCCGGCTCGCAAAGGGCACACCGCCACCCGCCGGAGATCCGGCGAATCATCGACGAGGCGAAGCTCGAGCCGGCGGTGAGCGAGAATGCGAAAGCCGTCTTTCAGCGTCTGGCGGAAGCGGAAGCCCACGTGCACGGCACGACCGTTGAAAAAGTGCATTTCCATGAAGTGGGCGCCGCCGACGCAATCGTGGACACCGTCTGCGCGTGCGCCGGGCTCGGCGGCCTCGGGGTCGAACGGATCACCTGCTCACCGATCCCGACCGGCAGCGGCACCGTCACCTGCGAGCACGGCGTGATGCCCGTACCGGCGCCGGCGACGGCCCAATTGCTTCGCGGCTACCCTGTCGCGAGCTGCGACGAAGTCGGCGAGCTGACGACACCAACCGGAGCCGCAATCCTGACGACGCTGGCCGCTGAGTTCGGCCCCCTGCCCGAGATGACCCTCGTAAGCGTCGGCTGCGGTGCGGGTGCGCGTGAGGGCCGGACGCGGCCGAACCTGCTGCGACTGTTCGTCGGCGAGGCGCACCCGCCTGACGCCGCCGAACACGACACCGTCACGATCCTCGAAACCCAGGTGGACGACGCCACGGGGCAATCGCTCGGATACGCCTGCGAGCGACTGCTGGAAGCAGGTGCACTCGATGCCTACACCGTGCCGATAATCATGAAAAAGGGTCGGCCCGGCGTGCTGCTAACAGTCTTGTGCCGTCCACGTGACGCTGGCGCGCTCGAAGCGGTCGTCTTTGCCGAGACGAGCACGTTCGGCCTGCGGCGTTACGAAGCGCGGCGGACGAAGCTGGCACGGCGACACGTGACGGTCGAGACGCGCTTTGGGCCAGTCCGCGTCAAGACTGGCGGACGCGCCGGCAAGATCGAGCGGGCCTGGCCAGAATACGACGACTGTGCAGCGGCGGCGCGGAAGGCCGGCGTACCGCTGCAAGAGGTTCAACGCGAGGCCCTGCGCGTGTGGTCACGTAAGCGCGATGATCCTTAGCGCGGCGGATAATGCAGCCAACAGCATGGTGACTGTCCTGATGGTGCTGTGCGCCATAGTCATCATGGTCATGCTGCTACGCCGGCACCAGTTCCGGGCGACCACCGGGCGTGACGTGGCCCGCGAGCAACTCGCCCGCATCCGCGACCAGCACAGACTCCGCGAGTCCATGGACCAACTGCTGGTCGAACTGGAAGAAGTTTCGCGTCGCGTCGGCGCGCAGGTAGACACCAAGTTCGCCAAACTCGACGCCGTGATCCGCGATGCGGACGACCGCATCGCCCGCCTGGAACAGATGCTCGGACGGCACGGCACCGAGCCCTCCCAACCAGCCGCGCCAGCGAAACCCGCCGCGCAAGCCGCACTGGAAGGCGGGGCGAAGGACGAACCGCCGCCGGCAAAGTGCCCCGACCCTGAACCCGCAGATCCGCGCTTCCGCCGCGTCTACGAACTCGTCGATGCGGGCGCGTCACCCATCAAAGCTGCGGAAGAGCTGGGCATGCCGCTCGGCGAAGTCGAATTGATCCTGAACCTGCGAAGGCTTCGTTAAGCGTACCGCGAGCCCTGCCGCCGGGGCCCACCACTTCCCCCGACCCCTCGCCCGCCGGCCGGGGGTATGCCAGAAGTCACGAAAACGTATTTGGTAACTTACTGCCCGTCCGGAGATGACGCCTCGTTGTCGCTCGATTCCGCCTCCTTTGGCTCCGACCCTGGCGCGTTCTCCTGCGGGTCCGCTTCCGCTTTTTCCCTGATCAGCCCGGCCAGTCGGTCGAAATAGAGCCGCACGACGCGCCGATACTGACGGGGAACCTCCTCACGCTCGACAGCGTCCTCGGCGTCGCGGACAGCGGAACTGACAGCGTCCGCGACCTCTGCCGTCGCTTCACCCTTGGCCTGTGGACCGTCGATCAACATCTGACCGATGATCTGCCCGCTTTGGGTTCGGGTTTTGGCTTTGGTCGCTTTATACTGGTGCGCGCCGCGTTTCTTGTCACCGCTGTCGCCGTAACCGTAGCCCGGCCTGAGACCCGGTCTGCCGACCTTGTTCGGGTCGGGCGGTCCCAAACCCCAGCCGTTACCCTGGCAAATTCCCGCCTTCAGATCCTCGAGCTCGGCGAGCTGGGCCTGGAGCTCGTTCATCATCTGCTCGGCCATCTCCAGGTCGGATAGCTGTCCCATCGCGGCCTGCATTGCTCCTTGCAGCGCCGCGGCGCCCGCGCTTCCCGGCCCCCCACTCTGGCACTGCTGGCAGGCCTGGGCCATGTTCGCCATGGCCCGGGCCATGCTCTGGAGCTGCTGGCGCACCTTTTGATTTTGCGCAATCTTCTTGGCCAGCTCCTCGATCTGCTTCTTCGTCATGCCCGAGTTCGCCAGTTGCTTTTCCAGCGCCTCGGCGATCTGCTTCTGGTCCATGCCGGCGAGCTTCTCGAGCAGTTTCCGGGCCTCTTCCTCCGACAGTCCGGCCTTGTTCTCCAGGTCTTTCAGCAGTTTGTTCTGATCAGCAAGCTTCGCAAGTTGCTTTGCCAGCTCGTCCAGCTTCTTCTGCATCTCGGCCAGCTTGCGCTGCGCTTCGGCGTCGCCGGCTTGGGCCGCCTGCTCGAGCATCTTCTTCAGATCGGACAGCGCCTTCCTGGCGGCTTCCATGTCGCCGGAGGCGAGCGCCTGGCTGAGCTTGGAGCCGGGATCGTCACCTTTGGGCGTTTCGAGCTTGGCGAGGTCGCGCTTGAGCTGATCGAGCGCGTTGAGGGCATCCGCTTCGAGCTGCCGTTTCAACTTGTCCGAAACCTTTTCGATTTTCTTAACCGCCTCGCGCCGCACGTCCTCGGGCGTCTTGGTCGGCTCGTTCGGTAGCTCCAGGTCTTCGAGGTCCTCTTGCAGACTCGCGAGGTCCGGTTTGTCTTGCAGGCGTTCCTTGACCTTCTGAATCTGCTGCTTGAGGGCTACCTCGACGTCTTTTCGTTCTTCGAGCGCCGCCGCGAGTAGATCCTCGTCTGCGGATTCTTCCCCGGCGAGCAGGTTGAGCGGCGGCATGAACTGGAAGAAGACGGCGGCCACGACGACCGTCACCAGCGACCACGGCCATAAGTCCGGTGCACGGTACGGAACGCGCGACGGAACATGAACGCCGCTCGCGGTCCGCTCGGCATCGTGGACGGTAGCCTGCGCGAAGGGGTCGGCGCTTCCCCGGCAGGTCAGGGCCGTGCTCACCCGTTCCTTCAGTCCCGCGGCCTCGTCGAGCACGAGCGCGGCGCCCAGCCGATCAATCCGGGCGCGGTACGCTCCGACCCCGGCGACGCTTAGCCCGACAATGGTGACCACGCCGGCACTCAGCCACAGCGGAATCCCAAGCACCAGCGCCCGCTCCACCAGGATGACGAGCGTCCACCCGATGGCGGCGATCAGCACACCCATTGCGAGGTACCGCATGGTCACATTCGTGCTCAAGCGTAAACGCGTTCGGCCAACCTGCTGGTCAAGAGTGGACACCGCGGTTCCTTTCGTGGCGGGCGCACAACCCTCTGCTAATAGAATCATAGATCAGAGCCAC
>JBHHZX010000003.1:0-27487 GCA_046758265.1 Phycisphaerae bacterium | reverse complement strand
ATCGGCGCCCCTTGCGAGCGAGAAATACCGTCCTCGCAGCCGGCTTGCTGCTACTGCTGGTGGAGATGTTCTTTCTGCCGGGATTCACCGTTGCCGGGGTCATTGGCGTCGTAGCGATCATGGCGGCTATCGCCGTAATGGTCGTTTCGGGCGGAATCGGCACCAGGCAGATCGGGGGCCTGGTTCTCGCCAGCGCAGGGGCCGCGTTCCTGGCCCGTCACATCCCCAGATTGCCCGCAGTCGAGGGACTGTTGCGGATGAATCCGCGTATGTGGGACGTTGCGGTGCCCGAGCGATATCCGGACAGGGCAAAGGTCGGCGATATCGGCGTCGTAGTTACTCCTCTGCGTCTGGGGGGAAAGCCCGATTCGGTGACCAAATCGTCGAGGTTCAATCTGAAGGGGAGTTCGTTGACATCGGAACTCACGTGGAAGTAGTCCGACGCGAAGGCCAGAGCATCGTAGTGCGTCCCCTGTCCAAGCAAGACACGCAAGGCATTGCTTGACGTCCCAAGATTGTTGAGGGGGCAACGACGACCGGACTCGAGGGTGACCGGAGGAACACAGACAGAGGATGAGTCTGTAGGGCGGGCTCTGCCCGCCATCTTGCGGCGGGTGGAACCCGCCCTACGGGTCTTGATCGGGCGGGTTCGTCCACTTAATCTGTCCCAAGCCGCCTTTATCGACGCTGTGGTTTCGGTTCGGAGAACGCGGTCCGGACACTTGAATCCTGACTCGCGAGGACACGCGTGAGCGTCCCCGAATACTGGTGGCCTTACCTATACCAATACGGCGTCGGGCTGATCATCTTCCTGATCGGTCTGGCGCTGATCCTCGGGTACAGAAGCTGCGTGCTTTCGCGGAAACAGGACCGCTTCTGGTTCGGCGTACTGCTCTTTGGCTTCATCTGGTACGCCGGGATTCACCTGGCCTGGTACCTGGCGGCGATCTTCATCATGCCTGAAACGCCTGGGGGCGGCGCATGACGTCGCTTCTCGCGCAGCAGCAGACCTACGGGACGCCGCTGGATTACGCTGTCATCATCGGCTACCTGGTCCTGATTCTCGGCTTTGGCAGTTTCTTCGGCCGCTATACCAAGTCGACCAAAGACTTCTTTTTCAGCGGGGCCAAGTTCTCGTGGTGGCTGATCGGCATGAGCATGGTCGCCACCGGGGTCGGCTCGCACAGCTTCATGAAGTACGCCCAGAAGGGCTACGAGCACGGCATGTCGAGCAGCATGTCGTACATGAACGACTGGTTCTTCATCCCGTTCTTCATGTTCGGCTGGCTGCCGATCATCTATTTCTCGCGGGTGCGCTCGATCCCCGAGTATTTCCAGCGACGATTTGGCACAACGGCGCGATTTCTCGCGGTGTTTGTCATTCTCCAATACATGATCGGGTACATCGGTTTCAATCTGTTCGTGCTTGGTACCGTGGCGCACCAGGTGCTCGGCGTCGAGGTGTTCTGGGCGATCCTGACCATCTCACTGATCTCCGGCATTTACATCACGGCCGGCGGGCAGACTGCCGTCATCTTCACGGACCTGGCGCAAGGCTTCATGCTGCTGTTCGCCGGCCTGCTCTTGTTCGTGTTGGGGCTGGACTATCTCGCACTGGATGGATCGATTCTGAGCGGGCTGAAGACGCTCTGGACCAACCTGAGTCTCTCCGAGCGATTGCCGTTCGCGCATTTCAATGACCCGCAAAGCTTCAACTTCATCGGCATCTTCTGGCAAGACGGCGTTGCCGGCAGCATCATGTTCCTGTTCATCAGCCAGGGTCTGATCATGCGGTTCCTGGCGGCCAAGAGCGTGAACGAAGGCCGCAAGGCGATCCTGTTCAACACGGTGTTCATTCTGCCGCTCAGCATGATCGTGGTTGGCAATGCCGGCTGGCTCGGCAATGCCTTGATTGATACGGGTAGGATCGAAGCGCCGGAAGAAGCGCGCGACGTCTTCGTGCTCGTCGCGGAGCTGGTCTGCAAGCCGGGCGTGTTTGGCTTCGTCCTTGCCGCGCTGTCTGCGGCGCTCATGTCAACGATCGATACCCTGACCAATGCAACCGCGGCCCTGTTCATCTACGACGTCTATCAGCCGTACCTCAAGCGCGGTGCAACGGACCGGCATTACATGCGTTCCGCGCGGGTCACTTCGGCGTTGACGGCCCTGCTCGGGATGGGGATCGGCTTCTATTTCATGAAGTTCGGAAGTGACATGTACAAGATTCACGGCATGTTCCAGGCCTTCGTGACGCCGCCCATTGTCGTAGCTGTTTTCCTGGGTGCGTTCTGGAAACGCTTCACGCCCGCCGGTGCGGTGGCTGCAATGCTCGGCGGCGTGGGCTGCATCTGGCTGTCCAAAATCTACCCGGCGCTCGTGACGCCCATCGCACACGGCGTTCCGGCTCACCAGGAGACGGGTCAGTACACGTACATGACCGCGCTGTTCGGATTGATCTGCGCAGCCTTCATCGGCGTCGTCGTGTCACTCTTCACGAAGCCGAAACCCGACGCGGAGATTTCCGGCCTGTGGATCGGCACGATGGACTTCGCCATGCGCAAGTTCAAGGGCGCGACGGCGAACCACGACGTCGGCGCGAAGATCCTGGCCGAGCTGCGCGTCACGGCCGACGGCACGACGCCGGCGACAACGGCGCTGATATTCGAGGAGTATCAACAAGCCCCCGTGGCGTGGGAGCTTCACGACGAACTACAGGGCGCGCGGGTCAAGGAAACCGGAACCGGTCCACCGGTTCCGGAATACGCCATCGTCCGTCTCAGCGCCGCACATATGGCGCGTCTGAAAGCCCGCGAGGGCGACCTGCTCTATGTCGCCGACGCCCGCCCCTGGCTCGGTGGATTGCGCTCGTCCCACTGCCGGGCCGGCAAGCCGCACGAGGAGGGCAACGTGCTGCTGATGCACGAGGAAGCCTTCAAGGCCGGCAGCTTCCTGCCGGGCCGCCGCGTGCGCGTCGAGAAGTTCTTCTGAGCGACGCCGCGGAGTGCTGATTTGAGATTCTGAGTTCGGAGGATTGTCCGGCCGCGCCCCGTTTGCCCAGACCCAACAGCGGGCACCGAGCCCGCGTTACTTCCGCGGCCTCTTGACCGTTACGGTGACGCTTCCGGGTTTCACGCGTCGGCCCTTGATCTTGAACGTTCCGGTTAAGGTGGTGCCGTCCGGCATCGTGCAGACAAGTTCGTAGCCGCGACTGCGCCTGCGAACTTGCCACTCGCCGCAGTCTCCGACTTTTTTCAACGCGTCCTGCAACAGGCGCGGCGGAAGCCAGTCGTCGGGATGATGTTTAAGCCTGCCGGACTCGGTCGCCTCGCGAAACTCTTCAAACGACCGAAAGATCTGCCGCTGGCTGAACGCCCGTGCGTAGAAGCTTGTCAGCGTGGCCACGGTCGCCTTGGCGTACAGGTGGGCGGTCGGATTCCCCGGCATTTCCGTCCAGTATTTGTGCCACTTGTCTTCGAACTCCCGCGTGCCGGTGCCGAAGCTCTTCTTCCAGGCATCTTCCCACATCATCCCGCGGCTCACGTCCTTGATGAAGCTGTTGAATGCCTGCTGATAGCGGCGGCCTTCGGCGTGCGCCAGGAAATGAACCATCGACCAGGCCTGATCGTAGTTGACGACGCTGAGTCCGGCGTTCCAGGCCGCGTAGCTGGTCGTCATCATCTTCTCGATCGATCTGGTCCGGCCCTCGTTGATCCAGCCCTGGAGACGGGAGAGGCGCTGTGGCGGAACGACGCCGGTGACGTAGCCATCGCCCGGGTAAATGCCCTGGGCGAAGTACTCGGCAAGCCCCTCGTTGACCCAGATCGGGATGTCGCCGCCGATGACGGCGTGAACGAACTGGTGGAAGCCTTCGTGCTGGACGATATGCCAGGTTGCGCCGCCTGTTTCCCGGCCCGCGATTGCCATCAGTTGCTTGCCATCGTAGATGCCCGCAGTGCCGGGCATGCCGCCGGCCGCGTGATAGTCCTCGGGCTTGCTGTACAGGTAAAACGGCAGCTTCTTAGTGATCTTGCCCGCGAAGCCGCTGGTGCGCTGGTGGTACATTTCCGCCATCGCGGTGATGCGCGACGCCGCTTCGCGAACGGCGTCGCGGTCGAGGTCGCTGTGGATGATGTAGTAGGCGGTCTCGTACGCCTTCAACCGCGCCTGACCGGAGGCGGCGGACACCAGCACGAAGGCTGCCGCGATGACGGTTGCCGTCAAGTGCCTTCCACGCCTGCCAAGTCCCAAATCGACAACCGATTGCCGAATGCGGATTGTGGATCGAGCATCCGGGCGCCACTCGCGTTCGCCTGCCCAATCCGTAATCCGCAATCCCCAATCGGCAATCCCCAATCGGCAATCCCCAATCGGCAATCCCCAATCCGCAATCCCCAATCCGCAATCCTATCGCTGCTTCTCGTCACACCGACAGACCATTTCGCCGCAGCCGGGGCAGCCGCCGGTGAATTTCCTGATCGCCTCCTCCAGATCGACGCCTTCGACGTTCGCAAGCGTCACGAGCCAGGCGAGAACGTCGGCAAACTCGTCCACCTTATTGTGCTTATCTTTCCTTGCGATGGCACTGGCGAGTTCGCCGACCTCCTCGGCCAGCCAGAGGAACGTCTTGGCCGGTCCCCGCCGGCGGTCTTTATCGGAGTACATGCGGTCGATCAGTTGCTGGAACTCGCGAATATGCACGACAATCCCCTTGTCGTCTTGCGTCACGCGGAGTAAAGAGCCGCGGGCTTCAGCCCGCGCGGCTGCTTGTCTTGGGACCTCCGATCATGACAGCGAGAAGCGCGCGTGGATCCTCACCATCACTCACGTTCGTCCCACCCATCGAGCACTGGCCTGACGCCGGAGTGTATCAGCTCTGGCTGCGGGTGTCAGTCGATCTGCGCGTGACGATCGGGCGGCTGGGGCGGTTCACGTTCGTGGCCGGCCGGTACGTGTATACCGGCCGCGCGTCGCGCGGGCTGAGATCGCGTGTGCTGCGGCACGTCCGCGGCGACGGGCGAAGACATTGGCACATCGACTACCTGCTCGCCCGACCGCAGGTGCGCATCGAACGCGTCGAGCTGGCGTCGGACAATCCGGCCGACGAGTGCGCACTCAACCAAACACTCGCCTCAAAGGGCGAATGCATAGCCCCCGGCTTCGGCGCGTCGGATTGCAAAGCAGGGTGCGGCACCCATGTCTGGCGGATGCGCCGTTCCCACTAACAGCCGGCGCCGGCCCGCGTGTCCGCAAGCGTGGGCACCCGCGCATGCCCACGCTTCGCGAGGGCATGGCGCGCGGCGGATTGCAGTCGTGTAGGGCGGGTGGGCGGGCCCGCCGCCCCCCCCCCCGGGGGCCCGCGGGGGCGCCCCCCCCCGACCTACTGCTAAGAATTCCCGGCGGGTGGACGCGTCGGGGAAGTGACGGCTTCCCTCCAGTGGCTGTGATGCGTGAATTGCCGGAGACGACGGGCCGAACGGGACGGGCGACGGAGAACGTGGTATAAAGACCCGCCACAATCGAGCAACCAGCTTTAGCGGCATGAGCGAAGCGACATGACCCGGGACGTACTGAAGCTTCTGCGGCGCGGTCACGCCAAGCTGCGCGAGTCTGAGCACCTCTACATGGTGCTGGTGGCGCTGGTGATCGGCTTGGGCGGGGGGCTGTTCGCCGTCGCCTTCCGAAAGCTGATCGGCTTTGGCAACCAAATTGCCTGGCACGACGCCACGTATGCGCTCGACTACATCCAAAGCCTGCCGCGCTGGTGGAAAATCGTGGTCCCGGCAGTAGGAGGAATTGTCTGCGGTCTGATCATCTATTACTTCGCGCGGGAAGCCAAAGGCCACGGGGTGCCGGAGGTGATGGAAGCAGTGGCGCTCCGGAGCGGGCGGATTCGGCCGCGGGTCGTGATTGCCAAAATGCTGGCGTCGGCCACGAGCATCGCCTCCGGCGGATCGGTCGGCCGCGAAGGACCGATTGTGCAGATCGGTTCGGCGTTCGGTTCGACCGTCGGCCAATGGCTGCGCGTGGACGAGCGGCGGCTGCGGACGCTGGTGGGATGCGGCGCGGCGGCGGGAATCGCCGCGACCTTCAACGCCCCGGTGGCCGGGGCGTTGTTTGCGGTCGAGATCATCCTCGCCGATTTCGGCGTGCTGCAGTTCTCGCCGATCGTCATCTCCTCGGTCGCCGCGACGGTGGTGGGGCACCATTACTTTGGGGACGTGCCGGCGTTTGTGGTGCCGCGCTACAGTCTCGTTCATTACAACGAGCTGTTGGCCTACGCGGTGCTGGGCATTCTCGCCGGGCTGGCTGCGCTGGCCTTCGTGCGGCTGCTCTATTTCAGCGAAGACGCGTTCGACAGGCTCCGGGTCTGGCCACCGCTCAAGGCGCTGCTGGGCGGCGCGTTCATCGGCGTCATCGGGTTGTGGTTTCCGCAGGTCTTCGGGGTGGGGTATGAAGCGATCGGCGAGGCGCTCGCCGGGAGGATGGTCTGGCACCTTCTGCTCATGCTCGTGGCGGTGAAGATCGTCGCTGTCTCGGTCACGATCGGCTCGGGCGGCTCGGGTGGGATCTTTGCACCGTCGCTGTTCATCGGCGCGATGATGGGGGGCGCGGTCGGAACCGTGATCAATCAGTTCTGGCCGGCGAGCACGGCGGGTCCCGGCGCGTATGCCCTGGTCGGCATGGGTGCCGTGGTGGGCGCCACGACGCACGCGCCGATTACGGCGATCGTGATCATCTTCGAGCTGACGGCCGACTACAAGATCATGCTGCCGCTGATGATCAGTTGCATCATCGCGACCTTGCTGGCGACGCGCTGGCAGAGGGGTTCGATCTATACGATCAAGCTGCTGCGGCGAGGCGTGGACATTTACCGGGGGCGGGACATCAGTGTCCTGCGGCATCTGTCGGTGCGGGACCAGATGCGTTCCGACGTCGTCACCGTGCCTCCCGGGGCGGGGCTGATGCAGGTGATCTCGAAATTCATCGCGCACCCCGGCACGTCAATCTTCGTGGTTGACGATCGCCGCCGGCTGCTCGGCGTTATCACCGGCACTGAGAGCCGGTCGGTCATGGCGGACGCCAAATCGTTCGAGGCCTTTATCATTGCACAGGACATGATGCTGGAGAGCGGTTTCCCCACTGTGAGTCCCGGCGATACGCTTGCGGACGTCATGAAACGGCTGGCCCGCTACCGCGGCGAGGTTCCAGTAGTAGACGCGGGGCGTCTGGTTGGGGCCATCTGGCCGGAGGACGTCATCGAACGTTACAACACCGAATTGTTCAAGCGCGACATGACCTCCAGCATGGTGTCAACCATGAGTCGTGGTCCGCGGGCAGAACCGGTCCCAGCCGTTGAGAACACCAGCGTCGTCGAAATCCCGGTGCCGGTGAGCTTCTTGGGCAAGAGCCTCGGCAGCCTGGATATCCGCAATCGCTACCAGGTCACCGTCCTGATGATCAAGCAGCAGCAGTCTGCAGGAGAGGAAGTGGTCAGCGCCGTTCCCAACGCCGACTACGTTTTCCGGGCGGGCGACGCCATATTAGTACTCGGTCCGGACGACAAGCTCCGGCGGCTCGAACGCGGCGGTATGGGATTCGATTGACCGTCCGTTGCAGGCGTCCGTCATTTGCGAGTTTTCGCAATCGCGGGCCGCCGAGCCTAACGTTCCTCGGCCATCGGCTGCGGCGGGCCGGGTTCGAAGGCCTGGTGCTGCCGGGTCACAGAAAAGCGGCCGGCGAGAGCACCGGCCGCTGATCATTGACAACTGAGCCCGACGGCGGATCCTCAAAGTACCGGCTGCCCCCAATTCTCGTGGTAGGCCTCGTCGTTGATGACGCCGAAGAATCCGTCGTCATCGACAGCGACATCATAGACCGCATCGGGGATGCCGCGTTGGGTGAACCAGGCCCGCAACGCAGCCAGCACTTCACGCTCGTTCGCCACGTCGAGTAAGTCGAGATCGACGGTGCGCACCTGGGCGTGCTCATATCCGAAGCGTGGTACACACCGCACAGTGGTCAGGGTCCTGCGCATCTTCCCGCCTCGTGTCGGCTCGCGGGCGCCTTCCTCGTCATGCCCATTATACGCCCGACGCCGGTTGTTTCCAAACGCATTGTGCATCCAGGCTGTCATGGCCGCACTCCTCCGGCGGAAAGCAGGGGAACGGGAAGGGAACCGGCCGGACGCCGGCGGCGCTGAGGGTGCCGGGTTCCCATAAAATGTTCAGCTTGTCGGTAACGCATCGATCAACTGCCGGATTTCGTCGGTCGAGTTATAAAAGTGCGGGCTGGCCCGCAGGCGGCGTATCCGCTTGGCCACCACGATCTTGAATTCGTCACGCAAATGCTTACGTACCTCGTCGGTGTTATGCTTTGGGGACGAGAACGACACGATCCCGCTCCATTCACTCGCCGTCCGCGGGCTGTGCACGCGCCAACCCTTCGAGCGCAGCCCTTCGACCAGCAGGTCGGTTAGCTGCTTGACCCGTACCTGTACCTCCGCGATTCCCACCTGGAGCAGAAGATTGATGGAGGCGCCCAACGCGCAGATCCCGGCGAGGTTGTACACGCCGCTGTCGAAGCGGCGGGCGTCGTCGTGGAGCTCGTCCCAACTGAATCTCGACACGTCGTGCTCGAAGGGGTGCTTCATGCACATGTAGCCGATTTCGCTGGGCTTGATATGCCCGATCAGCTCGCGTTTGCAGTAGAACAAGCCCGTGCCTTCCGGGGACGTGAGCCACTTATGCCCGCCGGCGGCGAGGAAGTCGATGTTCATCGCGCGCACGTCGATCGGGTGCACGCCCAGGGCCTGGATGGCATCGACGAACAGCAGCACGCCTTTTTCCTTGCACAGCTCCCCGAGGCGTGTCAGATCCACGCGGAACCCGTTGGACCACTGCACCGCCGAGACCGTCACGAGCCGTGTGCGGTTGTTGATCGCGGCGGCGATGCGGTCGAACGGCACGCGGCCGCTTTCTTCCCCGACACGCACGAGGCGGACGCCGCGCTGCTCCAGGGCCATCCATGGGTAGACGTTGGCAGGGAACTCCATGGTCGTGGTGACGACGTTGTCGCCGGAGAGCCACTGCACGCCGTTGGCCACGTAGTTGATCCCCTCGCAGGTGTTCTTGACGAACGTGACCTCGCAGGGGTCGGCATTAATGAGTTTGGCGGCGGCCTTTCGGACGCGTTCGGCCGCGCGGTAGTACGAGCCGCGCAGGTAAGCCGCTTCGGACAGTTCTCGGGCGTAGCCGATCAGGGCCTCCGCCGCGGGGGCGGACATCGGCGCGATGGCGGCGTGGTTCTGGAAGTTGTAGTTCCGCGTGATCGGGAACTTCTCGCGGATCTCTTCGAGCTTCATGGCTCACGCTCGCTTTCGGGCGGCCGCCTCGCCTAATTCCTGGTAGCGACGCCCCTTATAGTATTCAATACCATCGGGCCGCTCAGGCCCGGGCGCGCTCTCGGAACCCCAAGCCCGCCCTGACGTATTTAATACCTCGGCGAGGTGCCGGTTCCACCTCCGGCGGTAAGAAACTCGCACAACATTCTTTATCGACACCAGCGGGTAAATCTCATCAGTTATCGTCGGTTGTCATTTGCTGCCCGGCCGGCGAGCCTTGTCCGCCCACACGTTTCGCTGCGCGGCGCGAATGCTGTTCGCGGCACCCGTCGACGGCGTGGGATTCTATCGCGGTGGCGAACGTAGTGGCGGGGGTTTGCGAATGGCCGCGCTCGGGAGCTATGATCTATGGTTGAGGTTCGCCGCCCGCGTGCGGCCCGTGACAGCGTATCGACCCGCTTGAGCTGACTCTGATTCTCATGGAAGACCTGACGCCCCGACAGATTGTCCAGGCGCTCGACCGCTACATTATCGGGCAGGACGAAGCCAAGCGGGCCGTGGCGATCGCCATTCGGAATCGCTGGCGGCGGTTGCACTTGTCGCGTGAGCTGCGGGACGACGTGGCGCCGAAAAACATCCTGATGATCGGCCCGACCGGGGTGGGCAAGACCGAGATTGCCCGGCGGTTGGCGCAATTGATCAACGCCCCGTTCGTCAAGGTGGAGGCGACGAAATTCACCGAGGTGGGCTACCACGGGCGTGACGTGGACGGCATCGTGCGCGATCTGGTGGAACGCGCTGTCGCCCTGGTGCACGCCGAAGCCGCGGAAACGGTCCGCCAACGCGCCGAGAGGCTGGCCGAAAACCACATTCTCGACCGATTGCTGCCGGCAGCAGATCAGTCGGGCCCGCCGGACCGCGAGCAGACCGACCGCCGACAACGGACGCGGGAGAAGCTGCGCTCACAGTTGCGGGCAGGCGGGTTGGCGGAGCGGGCGATCGAGGTGACGATTCCGGAGCGCGCCGTCCCAGGTCACGTGATGGCCACCATCGGACTGGACCAGATGGGACCGGAGTTCGAGCACTTCATGGAACGGATCATGCCTCCCCGCAATCGGCGGCAGCGTTTGCCGGTACCCCAGGCACTGGAGTTACTGACGCAGCAGGAGATCGATCGCCTGATCGATCAGGATGCTTTGCACGCGGGAGCCGTCCGACGCTGCGAGCAGACCGGCATCGTTTTTCTCGACGAGCTCGACAAGATCTGCGGCAGCCGGGCGGCCGAGATCGGCGGGCCCGAAGTGTCCCGCACCGGCGTGCAGCGGGATCTGCTGCCGCTGGTGGAGGGGACTGCGGTAAGCACGCGCTACGGGCTGTTGCGGACCGATCACATTCTGTTCATCGCCGCCGGGGCGTTTACGCAGTCGCGCCCGAGCGATCTGATGCCCGAGCTGCAAGGGCGCTTCGCGATCCGGGTGGCACTGCACGACCTGACCGGCGAAGACTATTACCGCATCCTGACCGAGCCGCAGAACGCGCTGATCAAGCAGCAAATCGCGCTGATGGGCGCCGAGGGGGTCCGGCTAAGGTTCGCCGACGATGCGGTCAAGGAGATGGCCGAGATGGCGTTCCGCGTCAATCAGGTGCTGGAAAACATTGGCGCGCGCCGCCTGTACACGATCGTTGAAAAGGTACTTGAGGAAATCGCGTTCAGCGCTTCAGACGCCCGGAACAAAGACGTAACGGTCGACATCGACTATGTGCGGATGCGGCTGGCGGACATCCTGGAGGACGAGGAACGCAGCCAGTACGAGTTGTAGGCGGGCTTTTCCGTGACGCGGCGTCAGATTCTTTCGAGCGCGCCGGCCGGCAGCCAGCCGGTCTTGTCGTCGCGCAGCCGGATCTCGACCCAATCGCCGCGCTGGTTGAGGATCCGCAGCTCGACGCCGGGGCCCAAGGGCTGCGTGAGCGCGGGGTCGTAGCCCTCGCCGCGGCCCAGGCGGAGAATCTGCTCGCCGTCTACGACGACGGCGGGGGGGTGGCGTGATTCGTCGTGGAGCTGCCATCCGACCGACGCCGCGTTTGCCAGGCCGAACACGATCCCCAAGCAGGCCACGACCGTGAGCGGTCGGGAAAGCCAGCGCAGCCGGAACGCCAGACCGAGCCAGCCGACGATCGACCCGAGCGACGCCAGCCAGAAGCGTTCCTGAATCGATGTGCGGTTCGTCCAGAACATCAGTCGGTTCACGAGTTCCCGCCCGCCGCTTGGCTTAATGTATGGCTCGACGCGGTTGCGGGCATATTCGAGGTTCATTGTCAGCGCTGCGTCGGCGGGGTCGAACCGCTGCGCGCGGCGGTAGTGCAGGATTGCACGACCCAACTGGCCTAGCCGAAAGTAGGCGTTACCGAGGTTGTATTCCAGAGCCGGGTTCTGGATGCCATGATCGCGGAGCGTTTCGAGTGCGGCGGCGGACTTGCGATACAGATTCTCGGCCCGCGCCGGATCGTCCCGCACGACGCTGACGGCTTCGTCAAATGCGTTCAGGGCCCCCCGCAGGAGTTCGCGCTGTCGCGCGGGCGTCAGAGCCTGGGTGGCATTCGCCGCCGTCCGCGCCGCGACGGACGAGCACGCCAGGGTGAGCGCGGTTGCCACGGCGACGGTGAGAGGGGTGGCCCGCGGTTTCGACCGCGCGTGACGCGGGCCTCGTAGCGGCGCTGAGCTCATAGGCGTTCCCGTTCGAGTTGCCGCGCGCATTGCCGAGCCAAGTCGGCCAGCGAGGTATCGCCGTCGCTGGCTCCTCCGTACGCGGCGTGCTCGCAGCGTTCGAGGAGTTCGGCGCAGCGCTGTACCAGTTCCTGATTGACGCCGCGCTCTTGCAGGAAGGTGACGGCGGCGCGGCCCAGGAAGCGGGCGGGGGGCTCGTTAAGCCGGTCTGCCAGGTAGCCGGCCAACGCCGCTTCGATTTCGCTGTGGAATTCGCCCGGCGGCAACCGGCGCGCGACCGCCACCTGGATCCGCCGCTCCGCGTTTCGCAGGGCGCCGCGGCGACGCCGGGCGGCGTAGTCCCGGCCTGAACGGGCCAGGATCACGCAACCCCAGACACACATGAACGCCAGCGGCGGAACGACCGTGGTTAGTGTGACCTGCGTTACGGTGACCGTCCGGACGGTCGCGAGCAGCTCGCCTTCGCTGGTCTTGTTGCCGCGCAGGCCGTCGCGGGCTTCGACGACGCCGTTGTGTTCCCGGGGCGGCTGGGCGGCGATGCCGGTCAGGTCGGCCGCGTTGAGCTGTTCCACGGCACTGACCAGGATCGGGATCGGCTCACTGCGGGCGACGGCGTACTCTTCGGCTTTTGGGTCGAAGTAGGCGAACTCGATCGGCGGGATTTCCTTCACGTTGGCCCGCTTGGCGCGGATGGTTTGCGTAAAGCGCTTGCGATTGCCGCTGACAGTGCCGGCCAGCGTTTCGGTCGGGACGCGAAAGTCTTCGACCAATTGCGGAATCGACGTCAGGTCGGGCGCCGGCAGGGTTGCGACCGGGTCGCCGCGGATGTCGATCGTCAGTTGGATCGGGTCGCCGACTCGCACGTTCGTCGGCAGCGCGAAGACGTTCAGTTTGAATTGGCCGACCGCGCCGCTGAAATTCAGCGGCCGGCCTTCGCGCGGCAAGGGCTGAACATCGGGGACGGCGACCGTCGGGCGGACGTGCACGCGCCGCTTACGGTGAACGCGAAGGTCGTTGAAGAAATTGCGTGAGACCTGTAACGGGTAGTCGATGCGGATGCTCACGGCGTCAAAGGTGAGCGGGCCGGGCTGGTCGAGGATGAAGTCGGCGGGCAGCTCCAGGACGTAATAGACTTCAGTGGAGCCGTCGGGCAATCGGCGCTTCGCAGGATGCCTGTCGAAGTTCCGCGTGTCGAACGGGCCGAACGTGCCCGTCAGAAACCGCAGCATTTCGGACAGATCCAGTCTGTCGCGGTTGAATTCGGCGCGTCTGATCCAGATCGCCAGTCTGAACTTGCCGCGCTGCCCGACAAAAAGTTTGGGTTGGTCGCAGGTGATCTCGGCGAGCAACAGCTCATCGCTCTGGCTATCCGCGTCGTCGCTCCGACCGCCGCGCGGACGCGCGCTCTGCGGGCCTTGGCGCACGGTGAGCTTGCGGGGTTTGGTTTTCAGGGTTTTTCCATCGACGACGACGGGAATCGCCGGGATGGTGAGCTCGCCGGCTTTGTGCGGAACGAGCGTGTACGAAAACGTTAGGTATCGCTCGACCTGGGGGCGGCCGCGTCCTATTTGAGTGACCTGGGAACCCGAGGATTGGCCGACATAGCGAACCGTGCAGTTGGGCAGGTTCGGGAATTCCGGCTCTCCGCATTCGTCGAAGTTGGCCACGCGCAGTTCAGTGCGGACGGCCTCATTTACATAGGGGCGGTCTGTCCGCACTATCAGCTCGACTGTTGGCTGCGCGAACAGGGTCGGTACGGCCAGCAGGCTGAGCAGCCCCGCGGGCAGGGACGGCCGGCGGCCAACGCCGGGGAGGCGCGAGAGGCTCCTTTTTGCACCGGACGGACGCATTTTTGACATATTACACGGTAGACTCATCGCGCGAAGGATTCCGGTCGCGTTCTCCAGGGGCTAGTACGTTAATCCCGCCATATCGGTTCAGGCCGCGGGCGTTTATGATGCCGCTGTCGAGACGGAGAGCTGCATGAGCGACCGCCCGTCCATCGCGGCGCCGACGCTGGTTTCCCTGCTGATCTGCGACCAGGTCATCGACGATCGGCTGAGCAACAAGAAAAGCGCGATCGGCTTGTTCAATACCGTGCTGGTTCCGTCGGTGCCGACGCGGATTCAGCAAATGGCCGTGATGGCTACGCTGACGGAGATCAGCGGCCGCACGCCGCTGCAACTCCGGCTGATGCGCGATGAAGACAACCGCGTGCTGTTGCAGACCCAGGGGCATGTAGATGCGCCCGACCCGCTGGTGATGGTCGATCTGGTCTTCGCGATGCAGGGCGTGCCGGTCGGCAGCGCGGGGCAGTACGCGTTCGAGCTGCTAAGCCAAGGAGAGTTGCTGGGCCGGCGTCGGTTTCAGGTCAGAATTGGACGGCCTCGACCGCCCAAAAGAGCCCCGCCCCCCGGTGCGATCGATCCGCGATCTGGACCCTAAGCCCGGAATCCTCCACCCTGACCGCTCACGGCCTATTTCGACGGGCCGGGACGACGCAGCGGTTTGCCGCGCCGCGTGGAGCGGAAGCGGCTGCCGAGCGTGCGGGGGACCGGTTGGATGCCGCGTGCCTCCAGCTCTTCGTCGCGGTGGAGGACCTGACTCAGCCGGCCGCCGACACTGGGGTTCGCTTCGGCGGTATTGGCTTCGCCGCCGGGTTTCGAGATTGGCTCGCGGCGTGAGCGGTTTGGCCGCTGGGGCGTCGCGAGCTTCTTGAGCGGTTTGTCGATGCGACGCTCGATTCTTTCCACGAGCGCGTGTTGGCTGGGCTCGACGAACGCGATCACGCTTCCGTATTTGCGCAACCGTGCCGTTTGTCGGAGCCGGTGCAGGTAGATGTCGAGGTCGTCGGGCAGCTCGTAGTGCAGCAGGTGCGATGCGGGGATGGTGCTCAGTCGTCGCGGCGCCGGGTCACTGGCCACGATGACTTCGCTGCGCGAACGTTGCGGGTGTCGGCCGCGCTGATCGCGCCACCGCGGGGGATGGCGCGTGCCGATCCAGCGGCAACTGATTCGCATGCGCTGCAGGCGCCTCGCCAGATCGCGAGCCTGTTGCTCGCTGTTGGCCAGCACGATCGCGAGCCTGGGCGACTCTTGTTTGCAGAAAGAGACGAGCGCGTCGAATTTCTCTTGCGGATCGACCAGGAAGTAGGCCTGTGTGGCCGACGCGGCCCGTGGTGCGCCTGGGGCCACGTCGATCTCGATCGGATCGCGCAGCACTTCGTCGGCCAGCGCGCGGACCTGCTCGTCAAGGTCCCCGGCGATCAGAATCGTTTGGTGCTCGTGCTCGAACGCCGTGTGAACCTGACGGAGCTGTTCCGGACCGCGATCGTCGAGGATCGCGTCGGCCTCGTCGATGACGACGATGCGGAGCGTGGACCAGTCGTGCCGGCCGCGCCGCGCCAGTTCAGCCGCGCCGCGCGGAGTGGCGATCAGGACGTCGGGAGCGTCGGCGAGCGGGTCGGGCTGGCCGTGGCTTCGGCGACCGCCGACCGCCACCGCCGTTCGCAGCGGCCGCTCCGGCGCGAAACGCCGCAAGTTTCTTTCGAGCTGCAACGCCAGCGAGCGGGTGGGCTGGATCACGAGGGCCTGGAGCCCGTCGCCGGGGGTCAGGCGTTGGAGGATCGGCAAGAGGTAGGCGTTGGTCTTGCCGGCTCCCGTGCTCGCCCGGGCCAGGCAATCCTTTCCCTCCAGCACGGCAGGAATCAAGTGCTGCTGGATTTCAGTGGGGGCGCTCAACTTACGGCGCTGCAGCGCCGCGATCAGGTCCGGTTCCACGCCGAGATCCTGAAACCCACTTTCGGTGCTATCCTGGACGTTGTGTGCGGTATCACTCATCTGTCAGCGATCGGCGGTCCGGGCTGCAACCGAACGCCCGGCACAGCCTAGGCCGATAAGTATAACTTCCCAGAGTCTGCCTGGCATGGCATAATCTACCCGACTCGCGCGGAATCACAAGCGCGTTATATTTAAAGCCTATCCCACAACTGTGGGACAGGTTTGTAACCTGTCTCCTGACCGGTTGAAAACCGGTCCCACAGGGGTTGTGGGATAGGTTCTTAGTTGCCGAGGCCGGGGCAGAAACGGCGTGTAAGGGTAGGCTTTCCATGGGCGGCAGCCGCTCGCGGCCTGCTGACCTCGCCGAAGCGCTGCATCCGCCGGGCTGTCGGGATGTATATACTGACAGAGAGCTTAGGTTCGCGACCCCGGCCGGAAAAGTCGGACCGGATCAACAAAAGCAGATGCCGACGTTCGCATACAAAGCTCGGAATACGACGGGCGCGCAGGTGAACGGCACGTTGGTTGCCGATACCGCTGCTGCCGCAGCCCGCATCCTCGACGAGCGTACGCTGCTGCCAATCGAGGTCTCGGAAGTCAAGGCCGGCGGCCGCTCGTTCCTGACCGGCGGCAGCCGTCGCGTCAGCCCGTCCAAAGTCGGCATTCTGTATGAGCAGTTGGCCGACCTGCTGCGGGCCGGCGTGGCGGTCCTGCGCGCCTTGCAGGTTCTCAGTCGGCAGGCGGCGAGCCCCGCGCTGACGCGTGTGCTGCGGGAAGTGCACGACGACGTGGCCGGCGGCGCCACGCTCGCCGACGCCATGGACCGGCACCGGCACGCCTTCTCGCATCTGCACGTGTCGATGATCCGGGCGGGGGAGAAGGGCGGCTTTTTGGAAGAGGTGCTCACCCGGGTCTCGGAGTTCGTCCGGCGGCAGGACGAGCTGCGCAACAAGTTCATCGGGTCGATGATCTACCCGTGCATCCTGATGCTCGGCGGCCTCACGGCGATTACGGTGCTGATGATGGTCGTGGTGCCGAAGATCCGCCCGCTGCTTGAAGCGCAAGATTTGCCTTGGCCGACCACGGTCGTGTTTGGCGTCAGCGATCTGCTGGGGCAGCACTATCTGGAAGTTCTCGGAGTGGCGGTCGTGGTGGTCGTGATCGTGGCTGGGTTTTTCCAGAGCGCGCTCGGGCGACGGCTGTGGTCAGTGCTTCAGTTGCGCGCGGTCGGGATCGGCAAGATCTACACGATGGTCGCTCTTTGTCGATTCTGCCGCATTTTTGGAACACTGCTCGGCAACGGAATCCCGATCATCAACGCGTTGCGGATTTCCAAAGACTCAACCGGGAATGAGATTCTCGCCGGCGCGATCGAGAAGGCCGCCGAGAGCGTGACTTCCGGCGAGGCTTTAGCCGAACCGCTCGCCAAGAGCAAGGTATTTCCACCGGCGATGATGGACATGATCGCGGTTGCCGAAGAGAGCAACACGCTGGAAAAGGTGTTGGTCGGAATTGCCGACACGCAGGAGGCGCGGACGGCGCGGCAGATCGACCTGTTTGTGCGCTTGCTCGAGCCTCTGATGCTGCTGATTATGGGCATGCTGGTGATGTTTATCGCGATCGCGCTGTTGCTGCCGATTCTACGGATGGCGACGTCTGGGATTCGTTGAGGCGGTGATCGAAAGTCTGCAAACGTTCTGAGGTCTTCTGGGAGTCGAACATGAAACGCAAGCGAAACAAAACCACTCTTCGTCGTCGTGCCTTCACGTTGCTGGAAGTGCTGATGGTCGTCGTGATCATCGGCATCCTGGCGGCCTTGGTCGTGCCGAACTTCTTCGGGGCCCAGGAAGGTGCCAAGATCGACCTAACGAGAGCCTTGATCGAGTCGGGGGTCAACGGCACGCTCGACATGTACCGGATGCACATGGGGGGCTATCCGGACACGGATGAGGGCCTGGCCGCGCTGGTCGACCCGCCCGACGACGAGGAGCTCGCCGAAAAATGGCGCGGCCCCTATGTCAAAGACGGCTCGAAGATCAAAGACGCCTGGGGGCACGACCTGATTTACGAATCGCCGGGCCAGTACAACGAAGATTGGTACGATCTTTCGAGTATGGGGCCGGACGGCCAGGAAGGCACCGACGACGACATCACGAACTGGGAGAAGACTTAGCGCTGCACCGGTGGTACGGGCGTCTCGCCCGTCGCCTCTTGCCCGCCACTCACGGGCCGGAGGCCCGTGCCACCCGCCAACGTGGGTGCCGGCCGCCCGGTTGACGCCGTAAGGATCGCCCAGTGCCTCATTCGACCCGCAACGCTTTTACGCTGCTCGAAGTGCTGATCGTCGTGCTGCTGCTCGGGCTGCTGGCGGCGCTGACCTGGCCGGAGTTCGGCCAGGCGCGGCGGTCCGAAGAGCTCGACGAATCTGCTCGCCGCATGAAGACCCTCGTGCAGATGTGCCGGGCGCGGGCCATGAATGAGTCACGACGGTACCGCGTGACGTTCCGGCTTGACGGGACGCTGAAGGTGACACGGCAGCGTGACCCGCTCCTGGCGCCGCACGAGTATTACAAGTTCCGCGAGCCCTGGGCGAACCTGCCGTTCCTGCTGGAACACGTTTGGATCGAAAGTGTTCTGCCCCTACCGGAAGGGCCGCCGCCCCTGCTGGTGGAAGACGAACTGACCGAGTTTGAGGAGTTTGAGGAGGAGCCGATCGCGGTAACGGACCTGGAGCGCGGGATCGAACTCAACTTCGAGCCGGACGGGACGAGTAGCTCAGCCCGCTGGGTGCTGCGCGACGAGGAGGGGCGCGCCGTCGAGCTGACCCTGGATGGGCGGCTGGGACGCGTGCAGGTCGAGCCGGTTGAACGGCTCCAACTCGACGAGGTCGAGCGGCCCGAAGCATCGCCCGACGACGAGGACGAAGAATACGAGGAGGACTTGGAGCCGCTGGAGGAGCGGCCATGACGAGTGTGAGCGGCCAATTCAACCGTCGCGCGGTGCTCTTGCTGGAAGTCGTCGTCGCGCTGGCCGTGATGGTGACGGCGATGGGGCTGCTCGGCGCACAGCTCGTCGGTGGGCTGCGGATGACCGCACACGCCGAAGAGCTCATGCGGGCCTCGCAACTGGCCGACCGCGTGCTCGCCTTGCTGGAACTCGACCCGAACATGGTGGAGCGCTTTGTCGAACAGCGCGAAATCGATGGCGACTTTGGCGAGCAGTACCCGGGCTGGTTCTGGCGGGCCTGGGCCGAGGAAGTCGAGGAGATTGAGCAGACTGAGGAGATTGTCGAGGAAGCGCCGTTCAGTCGCGTCACGATCGAGATTCTGCACCAGAGCGATCCGGAACGTCGCGACGACATCGAAGACGCGCAACTCGTGCGGCAACTGCATGTACTCAAAGCGGCGCGGGGGACCGTTGACCTGGAGCGCGACTTCGGCATGCCGCCCGAAGCCGCCGAAATGCTCAAGGCCAACCTGCCGCCCGAGGTCCTGACGGAAGATGGCGAGATCGACTTCGCCAGACTGGTGCAATTCATCGGTGCTGAGGATTTGTTTGCACTGCTGCCGATGGTGATGGCACTTGCCCAGCAGGGCGGTGGGATCGGGTCGCTGGGTGAAGGCTTTTCGGTCGGAGAGTTTTCGGGACTGTTCGAAGGCGGGGGCATTTCGCCCGATGAGCTGTCGGGACTGATTACCGGGGCGGGCGGCGGCGCCGGCGGCAACGATGCGGTGCGGGATCTCATCATGTCTCAGCTCGGCGGCCAGTTGAGTGAAGAAGAGCTGAACAATCTCCTTCGCAATGTCGGCCGGGATGGGGGCGGCGGTGGGCGCGGCCCCGCACCCGCCACTGGCGGCGACCGCACGGGCGGGTCACGCCGCGGTCGCACGATCGAAGACCTTGCCAATGAACGTGACGCGCGCAATCTCGGGAGGGCAGGTCGCTGATGTGCTGGTCCTTCATCCATCGCCGTCACGCCCTGACCCTGCTCGAAGTCATCGTCGCCATCGGTCTGATCGCGATGCTGCTCGGCGCCATGCTCACGTTTTTCTGGCAGGTGATCGAAGTCCGCGATACGACGGCCGAGGCGGCGGAGCGCATGCAGATCGCCCGGCAGGTGCTGACCCGCATCGCGGCCGAGCTGCGGGGTTGCCTCGGCCACGAGGAGCTCGGCTTCCCGATCGAGCAGCCGCTGGTCGAAGAGGAGTTCCTTGACGAATTCGATGAGATCGAAGAGGCGCCCGTGCTGGCCGAACAGCAAGTGCCGCTGCTGGTCGGGAATCGCCGCCACATCACTTTTCTGACGACCACGCTGCCCGCCGAGCACCAATACGACTTTTTTCGCGAGTCCGAGGACCCGCCGCCGGCACAGCACGACCTGACCCAGCTCAGCTACTGGCTCTGGGTCGACCCCGAGGAGACTGACGAGAACGGCGATCCGATCATTGGCGGGATCGTCCGTACGGAGAAGAAGACGCTGAACCAGTTCCTGGTCGATCTGGAAGACCCGCTCGACGTTCGCAACGACCTCTGGTCGCACGAGCTGGGTTATCTGGAATTCCGTTACTTCGACGGCGTCGAATGGTCGGTCACCTGGAACGTCACCGAGGGCAACTCGCTGCCGCAGTTGATCCAGGTCACCGTTGGGTTCAAGCCGTGCACCGCGGACGAGCTGGAAAACCGGGACCTAGACGATTACCCGCTTGAGGAATACCCCTACGGCGATGACCTAGAGCATCCCGACCGCTACAGCATCATTGTGCGGATCCCGGCTGCGGACAAGTTCTTCTCCAGCCGCATTCAACGGGTCGGTCAGCAGCTCAGCGAACAACTCGGCGTGGAGGGGCTCTAATGCGACCCACGCCTCACCAACGGGCCATCATCCTGCCGGTCGTGCTCGTGTTGATCGGGCTGTTATCGCTGACGATGGCCGGCTTCATCTTCTTCGTACGCGCGGAAGGCGAGGGGATCCTGGCGTACTCCGACGGCCAACAGGCGCGGCTGGCGGCCGAGTCCGGTCTCGAGGAAGTCATCGCCCTGCTGCGCGAGGAGCGCGACAACATGGCGGCGTGGTTCGACGTGCCGGACCGCTTCCGTCACGCGCTGGTGTGGGCGGAGGACTACGAGCGCGACTCGGATCCCGTGCGCGAACTCGGTTCGCGGAAGGAACTGTTCGAGCGCGGGGGTGTGATCACACCGGCGTGGCGCTGCTCGGTGGTTGCGATACGCTTCGACGGGCCGGAAGATACGATACGCTTCGGCCTGACGCCGGAGTCCGCCAAGCTGCACCTCAACGTTGCGACCGAAGAGCAACTCACCGGGCTGCTTACACCGCTGCTGCTGGACCTGCAGATCGAAAACCCGCAGGACCTGATCAACGCCATCCTCGACTGGCGCGATCCGGATAGCGACACGCGCGAGGGCGGGGCGGAAAACGACTACTACAACGCGCTCGACCCCGGTCCGCCCTATAACGCCAAGAACGGCCCGTTCGACTCCGTCGAGGAGCTGCTGTTAGTCAAGGGTATCACGGCGGCGGTGCTCTACGGCGAGGACGTGAACTGCAATGGGATTCTCGACGAAAACGAGGACGACGGCGAGGAGTCGTTTCCGTACTACGACAACGCTGACGGCATCCTGGATTACGGCATCGCCCCGTTCCTGACGGTCTGGGCGCGCGAGGTGGACGTGTCGCTCGACAACAAGCAGCGGATCAGCTTGCACAACGACGCCGCCACCGTGCAGGCGCAACTGGAAGCCTACGCGGTGGCCGACGAAGAGGAACAAGAGGCGGAAGCGCTTTCGGCCGAGAGCCTCGCGTTTATCCTGGAGATCGCCGGGAATCAGCAAGTCGTGGGGCAGATGCGCAGCGCGGCGGATTTGTACGCCGGCGGGGAGGCGGCGGCGATTGACCCCGACGACCCGAACGCCGGGCAGGCCGTACCATCGGAGCTGGCCGCCAGCCCGGTCACGCTGGAAGAGATGCCGTTCATTATGGACCGTTTCAGCACGCTGACGGCGGAACAGGCCCAGCAACCGATCTTCGGCCTGATCAACATCAACGCGGCCCCGCTGCGCGTGCTGCTGACCATTCCGGGCATGACCGAGGAGGCCGCGGCGGCGATCGTCGGTGGGCGGCAGGAGTTCGACGCCGACACCCTCCGCACGACGGCTTGGCCGCTGACGACGGAGACGCTTGACGCTGCAACGTTCAAGGAGATTGCACCCTACATCACCACCAAGGCGTATCAGTTTCATGTGGAGGTGGTGGGGTACGCCGACCACGTGAAAGCGTCGAAGCGGCTTGAGTGGATCATCGAAATGGTCGGCCCCCTGGCGCAGATCAAGTATCATCGCGACCTGACGCGCCTGGGGCTTGCCTGGCCGCTGGACGACGAGACGGTGATCGTCACACTCGAGTGATCGGCACACCGTCGTGGCGCGGCCGGCGCCGCAAGTGGCCGCAGGCGAAAGGAAAGGGTTTCGCCGTGATCAAACTGGCCCGCAGGGTTCTGTGTCTGGACTGGGACAAGCGTACGGTACGTCTGGTGGTGGCGCACGTGGGCCCCGGGGAGACGCAGCTTGATGATGCGCATTCCCATCGCATACCCGGCAACGTCGATCCGGATGATCCCGAGGCCATGGGCGCGCTGATCGCCCAGTTGCTGCGGCGCCACCGCGTCAGGATCAGCCGCGTCATCGTCGATGTCCCCCGTGATAAGGCCGTGATCAATCGTCTGACCGTCCCGCCCACGCCGCTGAACGAGTTGGCGGCGGCGGTCCGCTTTCAGGCCATGCGCGAGCTGCCGTTTCCGATCGACGAGGCCCGGATCGACTACGTCATCACTGCCCAGAACGAGGAGCATCTCGCCACCCAGGTGCTGCTGGCGGCGGTGCGGCTGGAAACCCTCGACCGGCTGCGGGCAACCTGCGAGGCTGCCGGTCTGACGCCGGCCCGCTTCGGTCTACGCCCCTACGCGAACATGGTCAGCGTGATGCACCTGCCGGCGATGCTCGATCGGCGAGTGCTGCTCGTGGATGTCGGGCCCACGATGACCGAGATTGACATCGTGTGCGGCAAGGTGCTCGCGTTCTCGCGGGCCGCGAACGTCACCGTGCCGTTTCACGGCGGCGAGCTCGACACCGAAGACAGTCGCGTTTCCTCGAAAGCCGCGCTGGCGGGGCTCGAACTGGCGGATTCGGTTGCGTCAACGGCGGTCAACGAGCTGCTGGTCGAGATCACCCGTACGCTCCAGGCCTACCGGGCCACCGAAGGCGCCGCGGCCATCGACCAGATCGTGATCGCGGGCGGCACGGGCATCGAGAACGCTCTGGTCGAGGCGGTGGACGAGCGGTTCGGGCTGCCCGCGATGCTGTTCGACCCGACCGTCGCGCTGGGCGTAGACGAGGAGGAGGCGCCCAAACTGCGGGCCTTCGCGGCAACACTCGGTTTGGCTTGGGGGCTCAGTAAGGAAGGCTTGCTCGAGCTCGACTTTCTCAACCCCAAGAAACCCATCCCGCCGCAGCAGACCCTGAAGCGCCGGCTGCGGATCGGCGGGATTGCAGCGGCGGTGCTGCTGCTGGCTGGCGTCAGCTACGTTGTGGCGGATCGGATCATGCTGAAGCGCGAGTTGGCCGACCTGGGCAAGCAAACGCAGCAGCTCAGGGAACGGGTGCTCGAAAGCGTCGAGATCGATATCAAACGCATGGAAGCCGAGGAGTGGGACGCCGAGGCACGGGCGGGCGTCTGGCTCGATCACCTGCTCTGGCTGACGCAGCAGACGATCCAGCCTGGCCAGAAGATGCTGCTGAGCGACGTCGATTTCAACGTCAAGAACGCCGACATCACGTTGCACATTCTGGCGAGCGATCGGGTCGTCGCGACCGAGTTCACCAAGAAGCTCAACGAGCTGACGAACGAGGACGGCCAGCGTATTTACAAGGCGGAGCAGGGCACGTGGGCCGAGGTCAAGACCATCGACCCGAGGTTCAAAGGCAAGGTGGACATACGTATCGAGCTCTTGGAGCTGGCCGGCCGCCAGACGCTCAAGCAACGGGAGGCCGAATACCGGCGGCTGCGAAAGGTCGGCTAATCGCCGGTCCCGCAGAGCGAAGTGATGACGCAGCACGAAAAAGTCCTGGCCGGGTGTCTCGTGGGCGCGATCGTGGCCGCCGGCGGCTACACGCTGGCCAAGTCGAAGGTCTATGAGCCGCGGCAACGGTTGAAGGCCGATATCAGCAACGAGATCGCCCGCCGGGAGAGACTCGAAGTTCGCTTGCAAGGTGCCGAGAAGACTGTGCGTGCGTGGCACAAGCAGACGGGGCAAACGCTGCATGCCGAGTCGTTCGAAGCGCACCAGGCCTTTCGCAAAGACGTGGGCGACCTGCTGGATCGCAACAAGCTGAGTGAAGATCGGACGATCAGCACCTACAAGGTGCGCCGCGAGAAAAAAGGAGCGCGGCAGGGCTTTGTCGAATTGCCGCTGTCGGTGCGCGTGAAGGGGAAGTTGGGCGACCTCGTAAACTTCCTGAGGGACTTGTATCAGCGACCGTACGTGGTGCGGGTGGACAAGCTGCGCCTCAGTGCCGAACTGGGCCGCAGGTCAAGAAGCAAGAAAGGCCGGGGCACCAGCGCGGAACCGAAGCTCAGCATCACGATGACGCTCTCGACGCTCGTGCTGCCGAAGATCAAGGACGTCGAGCACTCGACGATCGACCTGAAGGCGATGAACGACCCTGAGGCTGAACCTCTGTTGGTGTCCGACAGGCGCCTGAGCGAGGAAGATCCGATCGCGTACAACGAAATCCCGCGGAACAACATCTTCAAGCTTTACGAGCCACCGCCCGCCCCACCACCTCCTCGTGTCGACAGAAAGCAAGAGGCGCCAAAGGTGGTGGAGCAGCCCGAAAAGCCGCCAGCCGATCCGCGCCGCGACGCGCACAAGTTCGTCTTGAGCGGCGTGGGACAAACGCCCGAGGGACCGGTCGCGTATGTCATCCACACGGATGAGCCCACCGAGCCGCCGAAGGAATACCGCCTAAACGAGAGCGCGGACGATGGCAAGGTCGTGCTAATCGTGCCGGAGGGGATGGTTGTGCGGGTGCCGCCGGGGAAGGGGCGAAGTGACTCGCCCCAAAACTATTTCTATCCGCTGGGGGGCAACTTCAAGGAGCGCGAGGAAGTCAGCCCGAGCGAGCATCCGGACATTGAGCACATGCTGCGGCTGGTGTTGAAGCAGTAGGCACTTCTTGCCGGCATGCCGTGCGCCTGCTTGGGGTGACCAACGTTGTTGCCACAGTTGATTGTGCGCCGCTGCCACATGATCCTGTGCTTGTGCGTGGGGCTCGCCGGCGGAAAGGTAAAAAGCCGGCCGGGGCGCATGTCGGCTGCCGATTCGCTTCCGCTGGGAATCTGTAACCTTTGGCGTGGGCGGTGGTTCCGGATGCGGGTGCGGCCGGAATCTGCGGAGTTCACCCGTTACCTTTCCCCTGAGAACGGGTATAAGACAGTAAATGTGACGGGTGCGTGGAGCCCACGATCCGGCCGGACCCGGCCGCCGGCGCGGTCCATATCATGGATGCGAGGCGCCATTTGGCTGTGACGGCTCGGAAAACTGGTGGGCCGGTGCTGAAGTAACGTCAACGGATTCCGCACGGGTGTGTCGGATGCATGTTTCGGGTGAGGTGAGGCTGAGCGGCCGCCGATGGACGCTCCAGTCCCTGAGATCGACTGAGGTAGTAGCATGACGCCACTAGCTTTACAGCGCGGGGTATGGACCTGTTTCCTGGCGGTGATGTTCTCGTGGCTCGCGGCAGGTAGCGCGCTCGGTCAGGACGAGCCGGCGGCCTCGCAACCGACCAGCGAATCGGCGGCGAAGCAAGCTGACAAGAGCGCGAAGGCGGAGGCGCAGACCGCGCCGCAGCCCACGACGAAACCGGCCTCCAAGCCGAAAGCCCAACCCGCGGCGCGGCCGGATGCATCGCCGGCGACTTACCCGGCGACGCAGGAGGCCCAAGAGCGTTTCGCGCAGTGGCAGGAGATGAAAGACGCGGCGGCGAAAAACGGGAAGCGCCTGACTGCCGCGCCGTCCAAGCAACCTGCGTCTCAGCCCGCGCGGGGCAAGTCGGTGCACGGCCAGCCGAAGATGGGCAAGCAGCAGCGTGAGCGTGACAGCGCCCGACGGCGCGCGGAATTGGAAGAGGCGCGGCGTAAAGCGTTGGAGGCGCGCGATCGCCGGCAAGCGGCGGCGCGCCAGGCCGTCAAGCACGATCAGCCCGAAGCGGCGGCCGACGAGAGCAAGAGGTCGCGGGTCAGGCGGCGTTTGGCGGCGGACGGCCCGCGGCCCTCGTCACCCCCGTACGGCACGTCGCCCTGGAAGCCGGAGGCTGCGCCGGCCGAGGTCCCGCCTCCGCCTAAGGAGGTGGTGGAGTTGCCGGTCGAGCCCCCGCCGCCGGCCGATGACGGACGCAACTACTTCATCTCATTCGTCGACATGCCGTGGGAAGACGTCATTCGCCACTACGCCAAGCTGGTCGGCAAGCCGTTGATGGGCGAGGAGACGCCCTACGGGGAGCTGACCTATGAGAGCCCACGCCGGTTCACCAAGGAGGAGATGCTGGACGAGCTGAACTTCCTGCTGCTCGAGCAGGAGAAGTTCGTCATCGAGAAGGAAGACTACATCTATCTGGTGCCGACCAGCGAACTCGACAAAGAGCTCAGTCTGGACCGCGTCTTCGACTCGGTCGCGGCCTTCGAGCGCGCGAACCTGCGCGACCTGGAGATCTGCTCCGTGCTCATCCAGATCAAAGACCGGCCGGCCGAGGAGATCCGCGACATGCTCGGCCCGAGCATGCCGGAGCGCGCCCTGCCGGTGGTGGTCGGCAATACGAACAGGATCAAGATCACCGGGCTGGCGCAGGACGTGCGGCGGTTCGTCGGGCTGCTCAACGTGGTCGGGACGAAGGAGTTCGATCCGCGGCAAACGCGCTTCATCAAGGTCGAGACGAACGTGCGCGAAATCGAGCGGATGGTGCGCGAGTACTTCAAGGTCAGCCAGCCGCGC
Source organism: Phycisphaerae bacterium (assembly GCA_046758265.1). Classification (GTDB taxonomy): domain Bacteria; phylum Planctomycetota; class Phycisphaerae; order UBA1845; family Fen-1342; genus JALSRY01. Next base: position 580 of record JBHHZX010000003.1, on the reverse strand, counting down.
CGCCAGTACGATCGCGCGAAGCGGCAGTTTGTGACGGTCGGCGGCGAAAGCGAGATTGTGATCATCGCCGATGAGCGGACCAAGAACCTGATCGTCAAGGCCACGCCCGCCAAGCTGGATGAAATCGAGGAGTTCATCAAGATCGCCGACCAGAAGCCGGACATCGGCGAGTTCAAGACGACGGTCATTCCGGTCAAGTACGGCAGCGCCACGGATATCGCGAACCTGCTGAACCAGATCTTGCAGCAAGAGCAGGGACGCCGGGCGCGGACACCGGTTCGGCCGCGGACGCGTACGCGCACGACGCGTGGCCGGACGCAGCCGCGGAGGACGCCAACGCAACAGCCCACGCCGGAAGACATCATTGTTGAAGACCTGTACGAGCGCGCGAAGAAGACTGTGCGCATCGTGGCGGACGAGCGCACGAACAACCTGATCGTCTATGCCAATGAGGACGGACTAAAGCGTGTCAGCGAGATTCTGGCGCAGATCGACCAGCCTGTGCCGAGCAACTTCAGGACGTTCGAGCTCGAGCACGCCGAGGCCGAGCAGATTCAGCCGACGATCGACCAGGTCGCGC
>JBHHZX010000002.1:0-29691 GCA_046758265.1 Phycisphaerae bacterium | reverse complement strand
TTTCGGCACGAGAGGCGTTCGGCAGGCTGGCGTGGTCCGTGATCCTTTTGAGCTTCGGACCCGCGGCCGACGGTCAGCAGGTCCGACTACTCAGCCAAAAGCACGATCCCTATGGCTTCCCTCGGCCGGGACCGGGACAACAGCATGTCCCTTTGAAGACCAGTCTTTATCTCCAGCTCGGAATGGACAGAGAGGCGGGATCAGATTCCGTGCTCGCTGACTCTGTGGCCGTCAAGCTGCAACCCGAAGACGGGAAGGCGTTCGACATTCTCAGACCCGGTCGGCAGTTTACGCCTGGCTACTCGGGCAGGCTGTTGGTCAGAAGAGCTGGGCGCGATGGTGAATCGTTGGCGGTGTATGTCGATTCGGAGCGGGACCTGCGGCCCTCGACCACGTACGCCGTTCGGGTAGTAGCCAGATCGCGCCGCGGCGCGGAGCTTGTCCCAAAGGACGGCACGTGGTCTTTTACTACAGAGCCGGCCCCATCGATGCACCGAATATCGTTCGGCTTGGACCTGACAACCCGGCCGGTCCGCTGGCACGGAGCGTTTTTCTCCGGGTTCTGCAAGCCGAGCTTCTGCACCAGCTCCTCCAACCGCATCCCTAGCTATGAGCTGATGGATGACGTGCGAAAACTCTATCCCAAAGCGTGGAGCCTGCAGCGAGACTTCGGGATGACGGGCATGGAGCACCAGCCGAAGTTCTTGTCCGGCAACCTGGCCAACCTGGTGCGCGAGCGCGAGACCCGCCGGATCACGGTCGTGGAACATCGTCAGGACGAAATCCTGCTGCGCGTCGAGGACTTCTTCGGGCACGAGCAGTACGGGATTCCGTCAGCTCGGCCTGTCAGTGAGGACTACCATCCCGGCGACGAGGTGCTGATCGCCGACGGCGTGCACAATGCCAGGGCGAAAGTTCTGACTCCAGACGACAAGGACAGCACAGTCTTGGTGAGCGCCTTTGAGACGCCACCAGGCGGCTGGAAGCTCGAATACACACGCCCGTTACCGAAGAAGCAAGATCCGCATGCGCCGGGTCTCTTTCCGCCAAGCGGGTGCTACCTCCGCAAGTTCCGGCCCAGCGGCACGCCACATTACTACTGGGGCAGGCTCGACAAGGAGTGGGATCTCGTGCACGGGCGGTTCGGCCGCCGGCTGATCCCCAACTTCACCGACGCGCCGGGCGATCTTTCCGTCGACGGGCGCAACTGGACTACCGCCAAGGACTACGAAGAGCTTCACGACGTGGTGCGCACGATGACCGGCCACCTGATCGAGCGCTACGGCGATGCCTGCCTCGACTTCGTCTGGAGCGTGTTTAACGAGCCGGACCTCATGCCGGCGTTCTGGCGATCCGATTGGAACGAGCTGCAGAAATTCTATGACTATACGGTGGACGGGATTCTGCGCGCGTTTGAGGACCACGGCTATGACTCCCAGCGGGTCTTCGTGGGCGGGCTGGAGCTGGGAGCCATCTTCGGCACCCACCTAAAGCTGCGGGAGTTCCTAGCGCACTGCTCGCCACGCGCGCAAACCGCGGGCGCGTTGCCGCTCAACGCTGCGTTTGCGGATCCTCGGCTCGACGGCAAGCGATCGAAGCGGATCGAGGAACTTTGCCGAGCTCACGGCGGCAAAGGCACACCGTGCGATTTCGTCTCCATCCATGCCTACAACCGGTCCGAGCTGATGGCGGCCAAGCTGGTCCGGGCCAAAGAGATGGCTCTTGAAATCGACCCCGAATACTACGCGAAACTCTGGATCAACTCACACGAGTCGTGTCCCGGCTGGTCCCCGCCCCCGGACCCGGCGGCGAGCGACAGCTATTTAGGCAACGGTTACTTCCCTACCTGGTGCGCTGATGTCGCCCGGCGTCAGTTGCAGCGGGCGGCCGAAGATGCCCGCTATGCCTTCGGCGAGACGATCCTGACCTTCTGGCCGTGGCCCAATCAGAACTTCGACGGGCTCAACGCCTGCACGCGGGTGATCCAGGTGGACGACAACGGCGACGGCGTGAGCGACTGCACCGTTACCGTGCCGATGCCCATCTTTCACTTTCTCGGTCTGCTGAACAGCATGGGCGATGAATACTGGGTTCGGCCCGAGGAAGCGCGCGGTGGGCATGTGATCAGCGGCTTCGCCTCCAAGACCAATCGTGACGTAAGGGTCTTGGTCTATTCGCACCACGCCCTCGACACGCAATCGCGTTCAGACGCAACATTCGAGGTCGACCTCAATCTGGCCGGCGTCCCGTGCCGACGACTGCGGGTGCAGGAATATCGCTTCGACAAGGACCACAACACGTACTACCGCCTGGCTCAACGGCTGCGCGACCGGGCCGCCGCCAACGCAGCCCCCGACGAAGTCGACAGCGTGATTCGGGCGCTGGAAACTGACAACCGCCAGGTGAGGCTTGCCGCGTTGGGCAAGCTGGCCAGTCTGGGGCCGTGGGCTCGATCGGCCGGCCCATGGGTCGTCAGGCTCATCGACGATACCGATGATGACGCAATCCGGTCTGCGGCCGTGAAGGCGATCAGCCGGATCGGTTCCGCCGCTGTGTGCTACCACCCGGAAGAGGTCCGCCAAGTGGAGGCCTTGGCCGCTCTGCGTTCGACCGGCTCGGCCACCCACACGCTCGATGCGGCCGGACGCCTGCGGCTCAACGTAAACCTGGCCGGCAACGGAGCGAACTTTCTGGTGATCACGCCAGAGTAAGGAGGACCGCGCGAGTGGTTCTCGGGGAGGGAGACACAGGCGGGGCGCCTGTGTCACATGAGGAGAAGAGTGGTGAGCCTACTCTCCTTCCTGGTCGCAATGGCTGTCTCGTTCCCGGCGTCGGATGCGGACAGTCCGTCGATCAAGCGAATCTACGTGGCGCCCATGAGTCACCTCGATATCGGCTTCACGGACGCGCCGTCCGCGGTCGCCGCCAAGATGGTTGCCGCGGTGAACCAGGCCCTTGATCGGGCGGCGGAGGACCCCGACTACGTTTGGAACATCGAGACGTTCTGGCAGCTCGATCAGTGGCTCGCCACAAAACCGACCAAGGATCGCCGAAAACGCCTAGCGGAGCTCGTACGCGCAGGCCGCTTCGGCGTTGGGGCCGCGTATGTAACACCGCACTCGTCAATGATGAGTGACTGGGCGCTCGATCGGCTGTGCGAGCCGGCCGTGGACTGGGCTCGTCGCCACGGCCTGCGGTTGGAATGGGCGGTCTTGAACGATGTGCCGGGCCATCCGCCTGACCTGCCCCGGTTTCTCGCGCCGGCGGGCGTCAAATACCTGGTTCTCGGGGTCAATCAGAGCCTCAGTCCGCCCCTCGTCCAGAAGTACTGCAACACACCGTTCTGGTGGGAGGCGCCGACGGGTGAGCGGGTTCTCACCTGGATCTCCGCCGACGGGTACACCGAGGCGTTCACGCAGATGGGGTTCGACCCCGACACCGCCCGCTTCTTCGCCCCCAAGCGGTTCGAAAGTAGCAACGCGATGGCGGTCATGCGTCAGGGGATCAGCGCCGTCGGTTCAAAATACGCGCGACGCGGCTATCGACACCATGCAATTCTCGTCCTGCATGCGTTCGACAATTGGGGTGTCGGCACGTTGGCGCGGCTGCCGCGTTTCGCCCGGCAATGGAACGAAGCCGGCGAGGGGCCGAAGATCATCGTGGCCACGCCGGGAGCGTTCTTTCGCGACCTGCTAGCCAAGGGCGACGATCTGCTGCCGACTTACCGTGGTGGGTTCGGCGGGGCTTGGGAGCGCGTCAAGATCGCGGTCCCTACCTCCGTACGTCGGATGCGCGCGGCCGAGACGCGGTTTCGCGAGCGTGGCCTGACGGCTACGGACCCGGGCGTACGCAACTTTCTTGCACTCTGCGGCCACACTTTCGGACTGGGCCCAAGCTGGCCCGGATTGCTGACGGAAGAGCAGATGCTCCGGCACAACCGCGAGCAGGCCGAGATGGTCCGTGCGCTTTCCGCCAGTGGGCAGTTGTGGCCGATTCGGGGCACGCCGGCGCCACTGTCGGTCACGAACGACGGTACCCTGATGCCCAACGGGCTTTACCTGGCCGATGGGATCGGCATCTGGCAATTCGTCGGCCGCACGCTGAAGCCGCTCGCATCAGATGCCTGGACCGCGCTGCCGCCGCGCCGAACGGAGGACGGCGTGTGGCAGTTTCGTCACCGCATTGATCGGCGCAAGCTGCTCGATGCGGCGCAGGTCGTGTGGGCGTGGCCGGTCGAGACGCCCGCCGTCCAACTGCGTCCTAAGGTTCGAACCGCCTCCGGTTGGATGCAGATCCCGGATGATCTTCTTGATGGCCGATTTCACAACGGGTGGTTTTCGGCGTGGGCCACACGGTTGGACGGCGTCGAGATCGAGGCCGACATCCCGCTGGCGTTCTGCACCGCGCCCGAGCATTTTCCCAACTGGGTCTTTGCCCTGTGCCTCAAGCAGTCTCGTGAGGCAAAATTCAAGGGAGGCCAAAGCCGGCGCCTGACGTTCGAAGAGGCTTACCCTGGAGAGGAGGACGTGTTGGAACTGACGATCGAAGTTCGACCGGTCCGGTCGTCAGAGTAGTGAGCGAACTTCATGCGTTGTTCGCGAAATCAGCTAGGACGAGAGGACGGTGTATGCAGGATCTCCCGCGCACCAGCCGTCGCGCGGAGGCCCAACCGCCCTTACCATCGGCCCGCCATACGGCTCGGAGGCAGCGGGGCACGTTGCGACGCTTTGTCAATCTTCCGTCAATTCGCCATCCACTCCGGAGGATCGAGATGAAGAACCAAGACATGACCGAGCAACCAAGGATCGGCGGCTACCGGTTCGGCTGCGTCGAGATAGACGGCCAGACCTACACATCGGACGTTGTCATTCTGCCCACAGGGGTGAAGCGCAACTGGTGGCGTGAGGAGGGGCACACACTCAGGCCGGGCGATCTTTCCGCCGTACTAGAGGCTTCTCCCAAGGCTCTCGTGGTGGGGCAGGGAGTTCATGGACGCATGCGCGTGCCGGACGATACGCTCGCCTGCCTTAAGCAGGCCGGGATTGAGGTGGTTTGCGCGCCGACCGGGTCGGCGGTCGAGATCTACAACGAACGCAGTCAGCGCGGCGAGGTTGTGGCCGCAGCCCTCCACTTGACTTGCTGACCCCTGCGGTCGGGCGAGCCCGGATAGCCAGCGGGGCCGACAATTCCTTCGAAAACCTTGGAAACCAATCTTGGCAGCGAGCGTCCATATGGCCAGCAACCGAGCGGTGCGCTCACAGCACGTGTGGGAGGAATCTCTCCACCACCTTGCCGCGCGGTGGCGATCTCGCGCACATCGTCAATAATGGGATCGAGCTGATTGGAGGTTCACGATGAGGAAGATGCGGAAGAGGGAAATCGGTTGGATCGCTTTGTCAGTAACGGGTCTGTTGGCGGTCGTCGCATTGGCACAACGTTCCGGACGCGCCGGACAGCCGGGACGTAACGACCTTGACTCCGCCCAGCGCCCGCCGCTGGCGAAGACCGAGGCGGAGAAGAGGATCCTGAGCGTGCTGGACGATATGGATCGCAATCAGCGGCACGGGATGATGAACGTCCCAGTGGCGGATGGCCGGTTGCTGCGCGTTCTCACGGAGTCGATCGGCGCGAAACACGTCGTCGAGATCGGCACTTCCAACGGCTACTCCGGCATCTGGCTGTGCCTCGCCCTGCGGACCACCGGCGGTAAGCTGACAACCTACGAGATCGACGCGCGGCGAGCCGCGCTGGCTCGGCAGAACTTCAAACGAGCCGGCCTGGACGAGATCGTGACGCTCATCGAAGCTGACGCCCACGAAGAAGTCACGAAAATCAAAGAGCCAATTGATCTCCTCTTCCTTGACGCGGACAAGAGCGGCTACATCGATTACCTCAACAAGCTGCTACCGCTGGTACGCCCGGGTGGACTGATCGTGGCCCACAACATGAACCGCCCCAGACCGGACCCGGCGTACATCAGGGCTATCACCACCAACCCCGACCTGGAAACGGTCTTCTTGAACATGCACGCCGCGGGTGTCGGTGTGACGCTCAAGAAACGTTGATACACACAAGTAAAGCACCGCCTTGAGTGCCCCGGACTGCCCGACGGGTGGCATGCTTTCGCCGACAGGCCTAAGCATGCTCTTGGCCAAGCGAATTGGAGCGCAGTCTGAAGACATGGCGACTCGCTGTGCGTGACGCCATGCCACCCTGCCGCGCGGCGACCGTGCCGCTTGGGCGGTCGATACGGATTCAACCCGATTGGAGGATCACGAATGAAACGCGGACGAGGACAGTTGACTTGTGCGGTGCTGCTTGTGGCGGTCTGTGGCGCCCGGGCCCGAGGCGTCGGCGTATACAGGTGGCTGGCGGCAGTGCCGACTGCGGCGCTGCCCACGGGGAGCGGTCAGTTCTCGGGCGGCGCCGGGTCGAGCTGCTCCCAACCCTCGCGCACCAGACGCAACCCGTGCACGCAGCTCTCGAATTCCTGGCTCAACTTCCAGAGCAGAGCCGCAGGCGGCTCGGCCTGCTCGGTGCTCAGTTCACTCGCGATACCATAGGACCGCCTGCCCTGCAGCAAATACGCCCGGAACCGGTCCACGCCGCCAGCCCGCCGGCGTAGGCTCTCGGGATACACCCCCGTCCAGAACAAGGTGAAATCACCGATGTAGCGGTTGATCAGTCGTGTGCGGACGGTTCCATCGATTTCCGGTCCGAGATAGGCCCCAGCCTCAGCCTGCGAAACTTCGCGGATGACTTCCCCGTCCACCGTGCGCAGGCGGAAGATGGCGTCGACGTGGACGAAATCGCTCAGCAAGGCGCTCAGATAGTCGGTCAGCCGCGTGTCGCAGATGCCCATCTCAATCATGAACACCTGCTCGACCAGCCCGTCGAACAGCTTCCGCAACGGATGCCCCGGCGCGATTCTTGATACCATGGTCCGCCCTCGCTCGACAGCGCGGCTCCGCATCCTGCTCCCGACACAATTCTAATCGACTGTCAACGCGCAGAATGTGAATGCCGGGCCAGCCTGCAAGGCGTGGGCGGTCGCGCGAACGCCCCGGCGAATTCCACGCGCGCCCAGTGTCGTAACCGATTACGGCCACCGACACCCGCGCCGCCAACCGATAGTTGATTCAGCGAGGGATCATAAAACGACGCGTCAGCAGCACCTGGAACCGCTTGGGCCAGCAACCTCTGTTGGCTGATCGCCATCGCTCGGCCACGGAGCGCCCATCGCCCCACTCCGGGCTGCCGCCGGATCGTTTCGCACGCCGGTTGCGGGCATCAACGGCTGGCGCATTCGGTCGGCGCGAGACCCGCGCCGCGGCCCCCGATAACCGGCCGTTAGTCGAACTGTTCCTGGGTCAGACGCGCGGCTCCGTACTCGGCATCCGTTGACGCGGTCGCCGGGCACCGAGAGGTACCATGCCCTCCGGCCGGCCGAAGATCATGCGGCCAGCGGAGGTCTGCAGAACGCTGGTGACGGACAGGGTGACTTCCTCGTTGATCTTGTCGCGGGAGTTCTCGGCCACGACCATCGTCCCGTCCTCCAAGTACCCGACGCCCTGGCCGGCCTCTTCCCCGGGCTTGATCATCTTGACGCGGATGGTCTCACCGGGCAGGACCACCGGCTTCAGCGCGTTGGCCATGTCTTGTTGAGGTTATAGTCGTTGGTAACGATGCGGCCGTCTATCTTTTTGGACAACTCGACGAGTTTCTGGTCCGCGTCGGCACTCGGGTCGACGCTTGGGAGTCGAGTATCGGAAATCCTGATCTCGATCTTGTCGTTGGTCTGAAGCTTGTTCAGCATGTCCAGGCCGCGCCGCCCGCGGTTGCGCTTGAGCTTGTCGGAGCTGTCGGCGATGGCCTGAAGCTCTTGCAGCACGAAGCGCGGGATGATCAGGGGCGAGTCGATGATCCGCGTGTCGCAGATGTCCGCAATGCGCCCATCAATAATCACCGACGTATCCAGGACCAGCGGCCGGTTGCCGCGCGTTTGCTTGGCGAACTCCACGTACGGAATCACGAAGCGAATATCGTCCTTCGTCTGAAGAATGAAGCTGATCGTCAGATAGCAGCAAACTGTCCCAACCATCAGCTTGATCGCCCCGACCACTTTCGTCTTTTCGACCAGATCGGGCGCGGCGGTTGCCACGAGCAAATCCAGAACCAAGCCCAGTCCCCACGCCGCAACCATCCCGACCACCAGTCCCAGGAAAGCACCGGAAAGCGCGGCGAGCGACTTGCGCGGCAGGAACATGTCGACGCCGATCAGGACGAGCGCCACGCCGATCGCGGAAAGCATGGTCCAGAATCGGGTTTGCTTTTCCGGATCCGCTTCGCCGATCGAAAATGCGACTGCGGCGATCAGAATAACGAACAGTCCGCGTAGGCCCCAGAGCAACATGATAAGACTCCTTGTATAATGCGTCCGCAACAGACGGCCGACCGGAAGTGGTGGCCACCTGAGCGGGACGTTTACATATGATTCTAGCGGCTACCGAGCGTCAAAGTCATTGTACCGCCTTGGGTTGCCGGCTCAAGCGCATAACCCTGCTTTTGCTGGCCACCACCGCGGCCGCCGCAGCCACCGCCCAGCACGAGCGACCCGGCGACGCGGCCCTCCGCCGTGAGCTCGCCCGTTTGCTTGAGACCGGGCAGACCGAGCGCGCTGTCGAGCGGGTGCAAGCGGCGCTGCGCCAAGCCCCAGAGGACGCCCGGGTCCGTCACGAGTACGTCACGCTCCACCTGGCGCTGGCCCGCAACTGGCTGTCGCAGCAGCGCTTCGACGACTGTTTGGCGGCGGTCGAGGCGATCCTGGCGGTCCAGGCCGACCACGAGCCAGCACGGGCAATCCGGCGCCAGCTCAGCGCCGCCCGCGAACGGGCAGCGAAACAACTGCCGGACATTGACCAGCTACTACGCTTGGAGCTGTTTGAGAGTGCTCTCGAACGCATCCGCGAAGTCAAAGCCTTGCGGCCCGATCTGGCCCCGACACTGGCCGGCCGCGAACGAGCCGCCTGGCTCGGCGCCGCCGACGACCACTTCCTCGCGCGCAACTTCAACGAGGCGTTCGCCCTGTACGAGCACCTGCTATCGTTGGCCCCCACGGCGCAGGCCGATGTTCGCTTACGCTGGTCGATCTCGCTGGCGTTGGCGCTCTCCGAGAGCGACTTCGCCGAGCCGTTCGACCCCGAGAGCGCCGAGCGACTGCTGGCTCGCGTGGCCGACGAGCCGTCGCCTGCTCAGGGCCCGCTCGTCGGATTGGCGATTCGCGCCTTGCTCGCCGAACGAGCCGGACGGCAGCTCGAGGCCGGCCGAACCTACGCGGAGGCACTAGGCGTCGGCTGGCAGTTGCCGCCGGCCGACCAACGCCTCATCGCCGTGGCGCGCCTCCGCCAACAGGTCGTCGAGCGCCTCCGTGTGCTCTACGACGCAAACTCCAGCCGCCGTCGCGACGGCGCCTGGCAAATCGTCCTGCCCGGCGTCTGGAAACACCGCCAGACCCAGCACTTCCACGTCTACGCCCGCAACGATCTGGTCGCGGAGCGGGTCGCCGAAGCGGCGGAATTTCACCTGGCCGGCCTGGCCGACTGGCTGGGCGTGGCCCACCCCGGCGACTGGGAACCACGCTGCGAGCTGCGCATTCACGCCACGCTGGAGAATCTGCATCAGGCCACGGGCACCCGTGGCGACACCCGCACGCTCACCCGAACGCGCTTTCAAGGCGAGCGTGTCCTGCTCCGAAGAACGGATCTCTGGCAGGACGACCGGTGGCTGCTCGGCAGCACGTTGCCGCACGAGTTGGCGCACCTCCTGCCGGCCGACACGCACCGCGACGCACAACTGCCGCTTGCGCTGGAGGAGGGCTTGGCCCTCCAGGCTGAACCGCCGGCGCGACGGCTTCAATTGCGCCGACTCCTGGGCGCGTCCCCGCCTAACCCTGCCGATCTTCTAAGGGCGACCCGCATTCCTGTCGATCGCTTGACCTTTCACGCGCGCTGCGACGCGCTCACGAGTTTGCTGCTGCAGCGCGCCGGCCTCACCAGCGCCGATCGATCCGAGGCCGCGGCGATCGCCGGCGTGCTGCGCACGTTTCGCGCGGGCTACACACCGCAGTGGTGGAAGGCCTTCGGCTGGGAGACAGAGCAGACGTTGCTCAAGGACTGGTTCGCGTGGCACGAAGCGTGGCGCCACCCGCCGCGCATGCCGCTGATGATCTTGGCTCGGCCGGCTGGGCAAGATCGCGGCGATGGCGGGTAGCGCCGCGACGTACGCGGCGGCGAATCCCGCTACCAGTCCAGCCCACCCTTGAGCGGCCGCTTCCGTTTCTTGGCCGCCGGGGCTTCCGTAGCTCGCGGCTCTTGTGGGGTGTCGCCGTCGCTTTCCCCCAGGCGCCGCAGCGACAGTGAAATCCTTCGCTGCTCCGGATCGACCGACTTGACGCGCACTTTCACAACATCGCCGACCTTGACAACCTCCGAAGGCTTGTGCACGCGCTTCGCGCCCATTTCGGAAACGTGCAGAAGGCCCTCGATCCCCTCCTCCAACTGAACGAACGCGCCGAAGCCAGTCACCCGCGTGACGGCGCCACCGACGATATCATCGGCCCTGTAACGCTCGCCCACGCCGCTCCACGGGTCTTCACCCAGCGCTTTGAGACTCAGCGTCAACCTACGTCTCTTGGTGTCCACCGTGAGCACCACGACGCGAACCGAATCATTCTCGTTGAGCAGATCGCTGGGATGCCGCACGCGCTGCGTCCAGCTCATCTCGCTGATCGGAATCAGCCCTTCCACACCGGGTTCCAGCTCGACAAAAACGCCGAAGTCCATCAGCTTCACCACGCGCCCGTCAACCGTTTGCCCGACGCGGTAGTTGCCCGGCACGACGTTCCAGGGGTCGGGCGTCAATTGCTTCATCCCGAGCGAGATACGGTCTCTGACCAGGTCGATCTTGAGGACCTGGACCTCGACCTCTTCGCCCTCCTTGACCACCTCGCCGGGATGTTCGATCCGCCCGTAGCTCATGTCACTGATGTGCACCAGCCCATCGATGCCGCCCAGGTCGACAAACGCGCCAAAGTCGGTCAGCCGCCGCACAACGCCCCGGCGGGTCTGCCCCTCGGCCAGCGAGTACTTCAGCTCTTGACGCATCTCCTCGCGCTGCCGCTCGAGGATCTTCCGCCGGCTGACAACCAGAGTGTGGCCCTTGCGCTCGATCTCCGTGATCTGGCATTCGAGCCGCCGGCCGATGAACGGGGTGAAGTCCGCGACACGCTCCAGATCAACCTGGCTCTTGGGCATGAACGCCCGGGCGCTCTTCGCGAGCAGTTCCAGCCCGCCCAGGTTGACGCCGGTCACGCGGGCTTCGATCACGTCCCCGACCTGTAAGGATTCGAAGTCGGCCTCCAGCTTCGCTTGACGGAGTGACAGCAGCGTCAGTCCCGACTCGCTGTCGATGCCCTGGACCATGAACGTGTGGCGTTCACCCGGCTGCGGCGGGGAGTCCTCCGCGAACTCGTCGAGCTTGACGAACGCCTCACTCTTGCCGCCGATATCGACGAAGACGTCCGAACCCCGCACGTCAATGATCCGTCCGGGAATGCGCCCCTTCTCGTCGGGCTGGGGTTCGGACGGCTGCGCGGTCCTCATCAGGTCGAGGTCGTCCGCTGAGAGCTCGTCGAGCTCGCGGTCCAGCTCCAGCTTGAGGTCGTCGTCCATCTCGTGCGGGTCGATGTTCACCACGCCACCGTCGGTCAGTGCGATCGGGATCGTGCGAAGCAGCTTCGCTCCTCGAGCACCCACTGTCTAGATCGTATCACCGAGGGCGGGGAAAAAACAAGCGCGCCGCCGGCCCGCGCCGTCAGCGGGGTGAGCGTCACGCTTGTGGGCAACTTCACCATCACAAGGGTGGGGCAGACGTCTCGCCCGCCACGACAGCGATGTGCCGGGCGGGACGCCCACCGCACCGGCAAACTTGACCTTCCCCCCGTTGCCCGCGGCTGGCCGTCACCATTGGCAGCACTCCGGGGAATGTCCCCGTCCCATTGGCTCGTCCCGGTCGAACCGGACCGGCCAGACGCCGGTGCTACCCACTATCTTGACGCCTGCCTCCGCCACCGCCAACCTGGCCGGGCGACGTTGGCGTCAGCCCACTTTTACCATCGGGCCGATTGCCTGGCCCCGGGCGCATGAAGCGGGGCGGGGGATGCTTTCATCCGCCCGCCCCACGGTCACGGTCTTTGCCCTCGCTTGCGCTCGGGCCTCAGTTTTCCGCTCGCACCCGTCCCGGTGTCTAACGCCCGGTGCGGGGCCCGGCCGCCACATGCGCGGCGCTACGGGATCAGATACGAGTCGGTCTGCGTCAGCGGCGCGTATGTGTCTTCCACGATCCCGACCAGGCTCTCCGTCTGCACCTCGTAATCGTTCATCGCCGTGTAGATGTTGTCGTTGTGAACGCCTTCAATCGGCTTCCGCAGGAAGTCCACGTGGCTGTCAACAAACAGGATGTTCTGACCTTCCTGGTTGTGGTTCACGCTGTTGTACGGCCGCCACTCCTCGTTGCTGTACTTGATGACCTCCTCCGGAGGATCGCCGATCCAATCGTTCGGCGGGTCCATACCGATGATCCGCTCGTCCCAAAGGCAGCCTTCCACCCACTCGTCGCCGGCCTCGAAGTACGGGCCTTTGTCGGCCGAGATCGGCATGCGCTGGTCGAGCGTCTCGCGCGGCCGGCCGCGACGTCCGTACGGAACCTGGTAGGCGTAGCTCAGCTTCAGATAGCCCGCGAAATCGAAGCGGGTCTTGCCGGGCCGGGCCGCGGAGCCCTGGCCGCTGTTGACCTCGTCATAGGCCCCATAATTCCGCATGTCGTCCTCTTCATCGGAGGAGCTGGGGCAGATGAACTGGCCGGCCGTCTGTGATCCGGCGATAATCAGCAGGAACAGCGAGCGGCTGGGGTGGCTGTCCAGGCTGTGCGTCGTCGTGCTCGTCTCAAGATGGTACTCTTGTCCGAGCGTTTCGACGTACTGCATGTCAGTCTGCATCGGCGGGGGACTGCCCTGCACCGTAGCGCGGTTGAAGTGGATCGGAAACCACTCTTTGTTGTCGTTGCCGTAAATGTGCATCCCCTGCCCGATCCCACGCAGGTTGGAGGCACAGACCGCCCGCTTGGCGAGCTCACGCGCCCGCGACAGGCTGGGGAGGAGGATGGAGATCAGCAGTGCGATGATCGCCACCACCACCAGCAACTCGATTAATGTGAACGCCTTCCTTTTCACAAGAACCTCCTCAATCGCTTGCCCACTGTCCTGGTCCCGGTCGGTTGTTCCCACGCGACAGGCCGGGCCTCACCAAATACACGCAAAACCCAATGAGAACAACGACTTCGTCAAGCAGTCAAACGCGCCGAGAGCAGCTCCGGCTCCCGCGCCGTCCAACCGACCGCCGCGCGTCGCGCGAGCTCAACCGAAGAGCCCGCGCCGAAGCGTCTGAATGGGCACAGACACCGCGCGGATTATCCGCGCACAAGCTCTCGGGATGAGACAGACCCGCCTGGCTGCGGACACACTTTTGCCGCGGCCGTGACGCTGGGCCTTCTCACTGGCGGGAACTGCTCAGGGGCAGGCGGATGAATCGATGATTGCTATTCGCATGCGCTATTACGGGACGTATAAGCGATCGTATAATAACGGCCGACGTACGAACGCCCCATCTAGCTCCCGTTCTCAAATCTCACCATATAACATTACCGGCCCCGGCCCCCTTGTCAAGGGCTCTCGGAGGAATCTTCCGGCTCGGGCCGGCGGCGTGACCCGTCAGCCGTCCATCTCCACGGCCGCCCGGTCGACATCCGCCGGCCGCCAGCGTCCCAGCCTCATCTTGGCCGCCGATGCCAGATAGCGAACCTCGAAGCTCGCTGGCAGCCCCCGCCGGCGGCGTTCGGCGGTCAGAATCGAGAGCCCGACGTTATCGACCGCCAGCGGGTCGAACCCCAGCAGGAGCCCGCCGTACGCGACGATATCCTCCTCCTGGGCTTCCGGCCCGCGGTTGACCACGACGCGCAGGGCATTGACGATGTTCAGCTTGAGCCTCGAGCTAACCTCTTGCGAGCCAATAACTTGCCCAACATAGGGCGAACAGCCGTTGGCGTGGTAGCGCGCGGGGTGCCGCAGGAGCGCGTGCGAGAGATTCTTCATGCAGCCCGACATGCCGGCGATCTGGTGCGTCTTCAGGAGCGGAACATTGATGATCGCGTCCGCGTCGTAAAGATATTGAGCCAACGGCTCCAGCCCCCCACCGACCTCGATTGGCGCTCCCCACCCGCGCACGACCGGGCGAGTGCCAAGTTCCTTCATGAGGTAGGCAGGCACCTCGGCCAGGGCAATCTTTTGCGGCTCGTAACCCGCCGCCGCGATCCGCTCCACCAAAACCTTGGCCAGGGCGTTGTTGGTGTTGACGGCGCGCGCCCCCACAGAATTGAATTTCAGAACGATGCGCTTTGCAGAGCCGAGCACGCTCCGCCACGCATCCTCCGCGGTCCTCGTCCACGTGAGGTCTTGAACCCCCTGATCCAGCATCTCGCCCAGCCCAAACCGGTCGGCCACCGAGGCGTGCAGCACGCGGTTTGAGCGAATGTCAATCACCCGTGAGCGGCCACGGTAGCGCCTGAGCCACCAAGGCGGGTAAGCCGGCCGATCCGTTGCCGGAGCGGAGCCGGCAGGCTGGGTCGCTTGCCCGAACGCGTTGTTGGCGCCGGGGAAGAGCCCCAGCGCGGCCGCCGCTGCCGCGCCAAGCAGCTCCCGCCGCGACGGCTGGCAGCGATTCGACTCACGGTTTTTGACCGTCTCTTGGCGCACCATTACCCTCTATCGGATACAGGCGCGGACCCGCTGGATGCTCCCACGAAAGAGACCGAACATGAGCGCGACCGCGAAACGTTTCAAGCGCTACCAGCAGGAACTCGACCGACACGGCCAGGGCCACCTGTCGGCGTTTTGGGACGAGCTCGACCAAACACAGCGCGCCCGGCTACTCGACGATCTCGACCAAGTCGATTTTGAACAGTGCCGCTCGCTGATCGATGCCTTTCTCCTCAACCGTCCGGACTTCAAAGTGCCCGACCGTCTCGAGCCGCCGGTGACCTTCCCGGCGACGCCCGGCCCCGAACTAAAGGACCTTTATCGCCGGGCGCGAAAGATCGGTACCGACGCGATTCGCGCCGGCGAAGTGGCCGCCTTCACTGCCGCCGGCGGTCAGGGTACTCGGCTCGGCTATGACGGCCCGAAAGGCGGGTTCAAGATCAGCCCGGTGCGCGGCGCGTGCCTGTTTCAGCTCTTCGCGGAATACCTGCTTGGCACGCAGCGGCGGTTCGGGCACCGCCCGCGCTGGTACATCATGACCAGTCCGTCCAACCACACGGCTACACGGGAGATTTTCGAGCGGCACAACTACTTCGGCCTATCCGACGAGGACGTGATGTTCTTCCCACAGGGTCAGATGCCCGCTTTCTTCCCGGACGGCAGAATCGCGCTCGCCGAAAAGCATCGCCTCGTGCTGTCCCCCGACGGTCACGGCGGCAGCCTGCGGGCGCTGGCGACGAGCAGGGCGCTGGACGACATGCAGGCCCGCGGCATTGAGCACATCAGCTACTTCCAGGTTGACAACCCCCTGGTCAAGGTGCTCGATCCACTCTTCATTGGCTTGCACATCGAAACCGGTTCAGAAATGTCAAGCAAGGCTGTCACGAAGGCGCACCCACTGGAAGGCGTCGGCAATTTCTGCCTGGCCAACGGCAAGCTGACGGTAATCGAGTACAGCGATCTGCCGGATGAGTTGGCGTACGCCAGGCATCCCGACGGCACGTGGCGCTTCCAGGCCGGTAGCATCGCCATCCACGTGCTGATGCGTAGTTTCGTCGAGCGGCTCACCGAAGCTGGGGCGGCGGGCCAATTGCCGTGGCACCGGGCAGTCAAGCAGGTTGCCGTCGTGAACGCGTCGGGCAACGTGGTCACCCCCAGCGCCCCAAACGTTGTCAAGCTCGAATCGTTCGTATTCGACGCCATCCCCCTGGCGAACAACCCGCTGGTGCTCTACACGCCGCGCGAAGAGGAGTTCTCGCCGGTAAAAAACGCGGAGGGACCGGATTCGGCGGCGACGGCGCGACGTGATCTGGTTCGCCGGGCAGCCCGTTGGCTGGAGGCCTGCCGCTGCCCGGTGCCGCGCAACGCCGCAGGCGAGCCCGATCTGCCGCTCGAGATCAGCCCGGCGTTTGCCCTGGACGCGGACGATCTGCGCGAGCGGCTTGTAGCCCCGCCTGAGCTGAAGCCCGGCCAGGCGCTGCTGCTGACCTGAACCAGGGTGAGGTGGTGCCACGCAGATGACCGGGCGTGGAGCGCGCCCGTGCAGAGCTGGTCACGAAGCTCCTGTAGCCCCGGCGAAAGTAAAGAGGCTGCGCGGTGTGCCTCTGATCTGTGCGCCCTGCGAGAGAATCCGCAACGAACGTGGATAGTGGGAGCAAATCGAAACCTACGTTCGCGAGCGTTGCGACGCCGAATTCAGCCACAGCCTCTGTCCGGACCGCGTCAAGCAACTGTATCAGGACTTCCACCGGGATCGGGAGGCATCCGATCCGCAGGACGCCGGCGTCATGTCGGCAGCGGCGCAACAAATCATCCCAACCTTCGGTCAGGAGGATGACATCTCCCCGTCGAGCGACGATGATTAACACCATGCCCGTGAGGCAAACAGGCTCGAACAAGTTGCGGCCCGGCGATGGGGGTACTCCGCCGACGCCGGCCAGCCTCCGTCGCTTCTCGGTGCTCGCCGCCTTGACCGTCCTCGCCCGGGTGGTAGTAGCAGCCAGCGCGGACGAGCCGGCGGTGACGATCACCGGCGGAGCGGACGGGACCGGCCAGTTCTACGAATGGAAGGTCACCAACAATCATACGTCGCCGGTCGTCTATATCGAGTTTCCGCACTTCCGCGGCGACACCTTCAGCGCCCCCGCCGGCTGGGCGCAGGAGTGGAAGAATCGGGCGATGGTCGGGGGCGGAAAACCCGCGCCCGGCTGGGTTCGTACAAGTGTCAAGGATCCGGCGCAGGGCATCTCGCCCGGCGACTCAGCCAGGTTCGTGTTGCGGGTCTCGCGCGCCGGGGCCGACCGCCGGCCCGGCAAGGTCACGGTGCGCTTTGCCGACCGCACCGAAGTGACCGTCGCTGACGTCGAGCTGCCCACTGCGAAGTCCTTCCTGGAACGAAACGTGATGGGGATCGGCCTGGCGGCGATTTTCGCGCTCGCGCTGCTGGTCCATTTCCGGCGCCGACGCAAGCCTTCGCCAGCCAGAGCATTTTCTCCGCCGTCGGCCAGCGGCGAGGAGTGACGCGCCGTCTGTTGCCGAAGTGGCCGGGGGGCTTTCTAATCGCGATATGGCGGCGATCGTCACAGAGGATCTGTGCAAGCGCTTCGGTTCGCACGAAGTGCTCCAGCGGGTGAACCTGCGTGTTCCTCTCGCCAGCCGCTTCGGTTTTCTCGGCCCGAACGGCGCCGGCAAGACCACCACCATTCGCATCCTGCTGGGCTTGCTCCGGGCCTCCGCCGGGGCGGCGCGTGTGCTTGACGAGGATGCCTGGCAAAACGGACCGCCAATCCGTCGGCAGGTTGGCTATCTGCCGGGCGAGGTCCGCTTTTACGACGGCCTCACCGGCCGGGCGACGCTGAACTTCCTCAACGCCGCCCGCGGCGCCTCTTCCCACAACGAGATCAAGCGACTAACCCGACGCTTCGACCTCGACCTGGACAAGCGCGTGCGCGACTACTCGCGGGGCATGAAACAGAAGCTCGGCCTAATCCAGGCCCTGATGCACCGCCCGCAACTACTCATCCTCGACGAGCCGACCGTCTCGCTCGACCCGCTGATCCGGGAGGTGCTTTACGAAGAGCTGCGCAACGTCACCGCCGAGGGCCGCACCGTGCTTTTCTCCAGCCACACGCTCAGCGAGGTGGAGGAGCTCTGCGACGAGGTGGCAATCCTGCGTGACGGTCGCCTGATCGAACAGGAAAAGATCGAGGTGTTGCGACAGCGCGCCGTTCGACGGGTGGAAATCCTGCTGGCCGAGGGGCAGCCCGCATCCGATCCTCCGCCGCAGCTTCGGGTCCTTCACCGTAGTGACGCCTCGGTCAGCGGTACCTGGAGCGGGCCGATCGACGCCCTGCTGGCCTGGCTGGCCCGCAGCCCGGTGCGCGACGTGACGATCGCGCCGCCCGATCTCGAGCACTTGTTTCTGGCATACTACAGCCATAGTGCTAGGCAGGACGTGTCGTGAACGCCGCGCTGATGAGGAAGACGGCACGCGACACGGCGGCGCTGCTGGTGATCGTGGTGCTGGGGATTCTGTTGTTTGAGTGTCTGATCGTTCGGGCGCTGGGCGAGTTCGCCGAGGAGATTACCGAGATCTGGTTCAGCCACCCGTTCTTGACGAACCTGGTCAAGGCGCTGGTCGGGGCCGACCTGGCCGAGAACATCACCGCGACCTCGCTGATGACGATCGGCTTTGCTCATCCGCTTCTTTACGCGCTGGTGTGGGGATTCGTGCTGGCCACGTGCACGCGCGTGATCGGCGGCGAGATCGACCGTGGCACGGCCGACCTGCTGCTGTCGCTGCCGATCTCGCGGGCCCGGGTGTACGCCAGCGTCTCGGCGGTGTGGATGCCGGCGGGCGTTCTGGCCTGCCTGGCGCCGCTGGTGGGGATCTGGCTGGGCGAGTGGGCGTTTCCGCTCTCAGAGCCGCTCGAGCTGTCGCGCCTGCGGATCGTGCCGCTCAACCTGTTCGCGCTTTACCTGGCGGTCGGCTGCGGAACGATGCTGGTTTCCAGCCTGGTCGCGCGGCGCGGGCTGGCGATTGCCATCGTGCTGGCCGTTTTGCTGGGCGCGTTCCTGCTCAGCTTCCTGGCGCAGTTCTGGTCGCTCGCCGAACGGCTCAGCTTCCTCGGGATTCTCCACTACTACCGCCCGCTGGAGTGCGTTCGCACCAGCAACTGGCCGCTCAAGGACACCGGCGTGCTTTGCGGCGCCGCACTCGTGTTCTGGCTGACCGGCTTGTGGTGGTTTTCGCGACGGGACATTCCGGCAGTTTGATCTTTGGAACGAGGCTCGTTGCGTGCCGACAGCAGTACGAATGGCGCGACGCGTGGGCTACGTCGCGGCCACGGCGCCGGCGGATGCCGCCGCTCGACGCTGCTGCTCGGCCCTGTACGCCGCTGCGGCAGCGGTAGCCAAACCTCCATCGACCCCCTCCATCGCGGGTAGGACCGGGCGAAACCCCATCCGTGGCAGGCCGTTCTCCCAGAGGATCCGGCCGGCGCGGCCATCAAGGCAGTAGACGTAGCCGGCGTGCCCCACAAACAGATGGTTTCCTTCGATCAGAACGGCAACGACGGCACTGCCGCCGTGCGGAAGCTTGGTCCGCCAGAGCTCCGCGCCGGTCCGTGCGTCAAGCGCGGCCACAAATCGATTCGTCCCGACGTACAGCAGCCTGGGTTGACGAGCTGTGGCTGAAGCGCTCGCCAACAGCACCGGGTGGAAGCCCATCCGCGGCAGGCCGTTCTCCCACACGATCGCGCCGCCGCGCCGATCGAGGCAGTACACGTAGCCGGCGTGCCCAATAAACACGCGGTCTTTGCCGATCAGGATCGTCACGACGGCGCTGCCGCTATGTGGAAGTTTGGTTCGCCAGAGCTGCTCGCCCGTTCGTGGATCGAGCGCGGCCACAAATCGATTCGTGCCGACGTAGAGCGGCGTCGCCCGTCTTGCCATCTCAAGACCTCTCATGCTCCCACAAGAAAAACACACGCTTCATCATCTGCGCAGCTCGGCTCGCATGCTACTACAAAACGGCTCGATTTGGATAACCCTGCCGGGAGCGCCCCACATCCAAAAGTTCGGTTGGCAATATCCGACTCGCAAAGCTAGCCTGTAGGCATGGAGACCACGGACCGCGACCGCTTCATCGTGCCGACGGCGACGCCGAAGTATCTCGACCCCGCCGTACGACGAACACTCGATCAGCGTGCGCAGGCTGCGCTGCAAGGACTGACCAGTTGCCGCGGCTGCCCGCGACAGTGCGGCGTCAACCGATTCGCGGAAGAGCTCGGCGTTTGCGAGACCGGCCGCCACGCCCGCGTCGCCTCGGCTTTCCCGCACTTCGGCGAAGAGGACTGCCTCCGCGGGACGCGCGGCTCGGGCACCATCTTCTTCGCGCAGTGCAACCTGCGCTGCGTCTTCTGCCAGAACTGGGACATCTCGCAGTCCCCGGGTGCCGGTCTGGAAATGAACGCCGAACGGCTCGCCAATCTCATGCTCACCCTCCAGGAGCAGGGCTGCCATAACATCAACTTCGTTACTCCCACGCACGTTTTGCCGCAGGTGATCGAAGCCCTCGCGCCGGCCGTTGAGCGCGGCCTGCGCCTGCCCATCGTCTACAACACCAGCGCCTACGACACCGACACGTCGCTCAAGCTGCTCGACGGACTTGTGGACATCTACATGCCCGACTTCAAGTTCTGGTCCGACGAGACTGGGCACCGACTGGCAAACGCCCCCGACTATCCCGAACGCGCCCGCGCCGCGATCCGCGAAATGCACCGGCAAGTGGGCGACCTGCGGTTCACCGCCGACGGCGTCGCCCAGCGCGGCCTGCTCGTCCGTCATCTGGTTATGCCCGGTCAACTCGAGCAAAGCCGGCACATTTTCCAGTGGCTGGCACAAGAGATTTCTGCCGACACGTTCGTCAACATCATGGGCCAGTACCGTCCGGAACACAAAGTCGGGAGTCGTGCCGCGGGCAGCGGCGGCTCAGCCGGTTTCAATGAGATCAATCGGCGGCCCATGCACGCTGAGCTCGAGGCGGCGTACGCGGCCGCCCGCGAGGCGGGTCTCTGGCGCTTTGATCAACGGGCACCGTTCACCTGGTGAGCGCTCTCTCCGCAGTTCGGTGGTGTCACAATACCGGCCCATCAGACCTCCTCGTCGCGGGCTTGGGCCGACCTATGACAGCGACTACCTGCCATGGGGGACGAAATGGGCACCGATGAAAGCAAGCAGCGCGCCCGTGTTCTCCCGCCAGCATCCGAGCCCGTTTGACTCGCGCGGGAGTTCCAACGTGACGGTCGGTATGCCGCCGTCAATTCCCGCCCAATTCCCCAAGGCACCCGGCGTGGCGTAGCCGATGTCCCCCAGGACCGGATAGCCGTTGAAGTAACCCATCAGCTCCGCGAGATGTTCCGCCGATCCATCGTAGTTGTTGCCGTGGTGCCCGCGTTCGATCGAGTGGATGTCAACAATGCGGCGTGGCTTGATGATCTCAATGGCTGTCATCACGGCCAGCGTTTCGGGCTCACTGGCGGAAAACGGACCGTGGTTTGTTTGGTCGGGCTCGGCGAGGCACCAGTCCGTGGCTGGGAAGTTCCGGTTTAGATCGACGCCGTTGGCATTCGTGCGCCGGCCGCTCACCAACCCGTCGGGATTCGCTTGTGCGAAAATGGCAACCGTCCGCCCATTCAGAAACGCCGGATGGCTTTCCAGAAACCGCGCCAACTGAGCGGCGACTATCGCGCCCGTGGGTTCGTTTCCGTGGATGCCGGCCACGATGAGCACGCTATCCGGCCCGTCGCCGAGCACCTCCATGATTAACGGGACACCTCTGACCGACCGACCCAGTTCGATCAGGATCCGCGCCGGCGCGGTGGCGAGCGCCTGACTTCGGACCACGTTTGCGGCAGATGTGATCTCACCCGATGTCGGTTGGGCGTCGAGTCTCGGTGCTGTAACGCGCGAAGCCTGGCAGCCCGACGTCGACGCACCTAACAGCCCCAGCACGCCGAGCAAGCCCGCCAGAGGGCGTCGGCGCCGGGAAAGGCGGGCGGCGATAGCCGCGCGGGCATTCTTGCTATTCTCTGTGCCGCTTTCCGAACCTGTGTCCGGAGAGCCTTCGTCACTCGAGTGCGAAGTCATCCCAGGCCTCCTGATAGCCGTCGCATTCTGTGAGCGCTCCCGGCAACTGAGCTGGCGCCGCGCGTACCGGGAGCAACCGCCTTCCGGGAGCGCGCCCGGTACGTGAATTATCTCATGTTTAGGGCGGAATTTCCCGATAAACTAAGGACGCTGGGAACGTCCCATATTATCAGCGCAGAAAGCCCCCCGCGCCGGCAAGCGCCGCGCCTGCGCCAACCACCCTCGCCTCCGGACCTCCCAGGCCGCCTGCACCGTTGCCACGCTGGCAAGCTACACGGAGCAGACCAGCGGTCGCCCGGCGGCCGATGATCCTCGGCACTCCGATCAGCAGGTCGAGCGGCTCTTCGGGGCCGGCCGTCGAAACCTGCGTGGAAGTGGGATGACGGGGTTGTCACCCATCGGGACGCTCGCCACCGGCCTGGACGAATGCCAGCAAAGCGGCTGAATTCTCCCGCCAGCATTGGGCTGCGTCGAAGTCCCGCGGCAGTTCCAGGGTGATCGTGGGAATGCCGCGATCGATTCCCGCCCAACTGCCGAAACTGCCGGGCGTCGCGTACCGCGTGCGGGCGCGCACAGGGTAGCCGTTGCATCGGGCCATCTCTTTCGCAAGATGTTCGGCCGGGCCGTCGTAGTTGTTACAGTGTCGGCCGTGCCAAGTGGAGTGGATGGAGAGGATTCGGCGGGGTTGGACGAGCTCAGTCGCGCGCATGATCGCCTGGGTTTCGGGCTCACTGGCGGGAGCGGAACCATTACGCCGACCGGCGCCGCGCGCCGGTCGCCAATTCTCCGCCGGAAAGTTGCGGTTCAAATCGACGCGATTGGCGTTGGTCCGCCGGCGCTTGGCCAGCCCATCGGGGTTGGCCTCGGCCAGGATGGCGACGGTCCGACCCGCAAAGAGATCCCAATTAATCCGCAGGCGATTCGCCAGGCTGCGTGCGAGCGCGGCACTGGTGGGTTCGCTGCCGTGAATGCCGCCGAAGATGAACACCGCATCGGGCCCATCGCCGAAGATCTCCAAGACCAGCGGCGCGCCTTTGACCGAGCGCCCGAGTTCGATGGTGCGTATGGTGGGCCGGCCGGGTGGCAGCGCGGTCTGAACCGGCGGCCGTTTCGCGCGCGGAGCGGGAACCGGCGCCGCCGTGGGACGCACGTGCACCGTCGCAGAGGCGCAACCCGCAGGCGCCCCTGCAAGCGCCAAGGCCAATATCGTCGGAACCGCCAGGCCGGCCAGGCCAGCCGGAACGCCTGGCACGGCCATTCGTGGTACTCGCCGCTTGAAACCCACGCCTGTTTTCATACGGAACCCGTGGTGCCGGGTAACACACGTTCCCGATAGAATGGTACCAGCGTGAAGATCGTCCACAACACCACCGTCATCACGTCCGCCGGCGGCACGGTCCGCACGTTGCACAATCACAGTCTTGTCTTTGACGCCGGCCAGATCGGCGAGCTCGCGCCCGCGTCGGACTTTCAGCAGCGCATCGCGGCCGGGGAATACGAGGAAGTCATCACCGGCGAGCGGCACGTCGTCATCCCAGGGCTGGTCAACACGCACCACCATCTCTTCCAAGCCCTCACGCGCTGCCTGCCCGCCGCGCAGAACGATCGCCTGTTCGCGTGGCTCGTCAAGCTCTACCCGCGCTGGCGGCACCTGGACTACGAAGCCGTCAACGTGGCCGCCAAGGTAAGCATCGCCGAGCTGCTGCTGCACGGTTGCACAACCACCAATGACCACTTCTACATGGTTCCGCCCGATGGCGATGTCAAGATGGAAGCCGTGCTCGAGGCCGGCGACGAACTGGGCATCCGCCTCCACCTTTGCCGCGGCTCGATGACGCTGGGCGCGTCACGGGGCGGGCTGCCGCCCGACGATTGCGTCGAAAACGATAGCGATGTGCTGGCGGACTGCCAACGTGTGCTGGACAAGTACCACGACACGTCGGAATACGCCCTGCGCAGGATCGACTTGGCACCGTGCTCCCCATTCAACTGCACGCGCGAGCTGCTCCGCGACACCGCCATCATGGCGCGTGAGCGCGGTGGCGTGCTCTTGCATACGCACCTGGCCGAAACGCTCGACGAAGAGCGATTCTGCCGGCAGCGCTACGGCTGCCGGCCGGTGCAGTTCCTGGCCGATCTCGGTTTTCTCGGCCCGGACGTGTACCTGGCCCACGGCGTGTATCTGAACGACGACGAGATCACGCTGCTCGCCAGCACAGGTACCGGCGTCAGCCACAACCCGTCGTCCAACATGCGCCTCGGCAGCGGCATCGCACCGATCCGGAAGCTGCTTGACCGCGGCGTACGCGTCGGTCTCGGCGTGGACGGCTCCGGCAGCAACGACGGCGGCAACCTGCTCGGCGAGGCGCGTCAAGCGTTGCTGGTCGCGCGTGTGCTCCAGGGTATCGAGGCAGGCACGGAGGCACTAAGGCACGAAGACACAGAGTGTGCGGACAAAGGGACGAAGGGACGAAGGGACGGAGAACCGGGTGCCATGCTGCGTGCCATGCCCTCGCGCCGGCATGGACATCCTCTCAATGACGCCGAACCACTGTTCCCCGTCGCCGACGCGTTCAGGCTGGCGACCCTCGGGGGCGCTTCCTGTCTGAACCGGCCGGTCCTCGGTCACGTCAATCCCGGCGCGGCGGCCGACTTCGCCATGTTCCGCACGGACGACATCGCGCTGGCGGGCGCGTTCGTCCAGGACCCACTGGCAGCGCTGATGCTCTGCGCCACCCCGCGCGCGGAGCGCGTCTACGTCGCCGGCCGCGAAGTCGTCTGCGCGGGCCGCATCGTCGCGCTCGACGAAAATCGGTTGGCTGAGCAAATGAACAGAATCGTCGCGACAAGGTTTGGAGGATGAACCCCACGGCGCGCCGGCGCCGGGCACAATCCGCGCGGCGATCGCCAACAGCGGAAGTGAAGACGCCCCACGACACGCCGCGCAATACGTAACTTCCCCAGGCGACGGGGAACGACGTGGGTCTTGGGCGTCAGCCGCGTGGATGACCCAGAGCCGTATCTCCTTGACTTCGGCGGTTCCACGTGTTAGCGTACAAACGCGGGCAAGGGCGCTCCCTGACGGCGGGGCCACTTCATGAGGAAGAGACCGCAGCCGGGATAGGGCCGCATGAGGACGCGGGGGCTTGGTCGCGTCCGCCGATCTGGGCGGGTGCGGATGGGTGTGTGACGGAGCGGGAGACGTGGAGGACTTCTTCGCATTTCACTAAGTTTCGCGGGGGGGAGACAGGAAAGGAGAGGAACATGCGCAATCGGTATCTGATAGCGGGCCTTGCAACGGCTTTTCTGGCGAGCGCAAGCGTCGCGACGGCGGAAGTGACGTACAACCCTTACGCGGTCGACGGCCCGGTCAGCGACTTGCCGTTCCCCATTTCGAGCGCGGATATGCTGAACGGGATGTTCGGCACGGTGGAGGCCGGGGGGTTCCACCCCGCAACCCCGCCGCCGGGTGAGGTACACTTGACCGACGGCATCGAGGGGCCGGGCGTCGCGGCCGTTCTGGCCGATTACTCGAACCCGTCGCTGCAAATCCGCTACGACTTCGAGACGCCGCAGGACATTGCGGAGATCCACGTGTTTGCGGCCAACTGGACGCCGCCCAACTACAACTCGCGCGCGTACCAGAACTACGACGTCGAGTACATGCTGGCGGGCGACCCGACCACGTACACCCTGCTGGAGTACGTACGGTCCACCGACTACGGCGCCTGGAACGGCAGCACGGAGTTCGTGGGCGCCACGTTGACGCGCATTTACGACGACGCGGCGGACTTCATCGTTCAGGATGTCGAGCAGCTACGTTTCCGCTTCTACTGCGTCGGGCAGACCACGGGCGGGTTCTGGGATCCGTGGGACCCCGAACACCCCGAAGACGTCGACGGAAACCCGGCCGCCTTCGAGGCGAGCATCATCAAGGAGATCGACGTGTTCATCCCCGAGCCGGCCACGCTCGGTCTGCTGCTGGTGGGGCTCGCAGCGCTGCGTCGTCGTTAGAGAGCGTCGACGCTAGACGAAGAATCTGACCGTGGGATCGCGAGGCGGCCCACCCGCCTTGCGGTCCCTTTCTACTCTGTACCAGCGCGTATACGCCGCTGGCCACGCACGCGGTCCGGCGGTGGTGCACATCTCTCAGACGCGGTTGAGGATACCGGCCCGGGCTTCCGGGCGCTTTGCGCCCGTTTCTACTGCTGCGGTCCGGCCAGATGGGTCGCGAAGATGGAGAAGTCGTCCATGTCTGCGTCGCCGTCATCATCCAAGTCGGCGATGTTCCGAGATTCCGCCGCGAACACGTCGATCTCCTTGATGATGCTCGCGACGTAAGCGCGCGGGTTGCCGTCGGTGTCGTCGGGCTCGTCGGTGTCCCACTCATCCCAGAACACGTTGGGCGGGCTGACGGTCGAAACGTCGTAGAAGATGAAACGCAAGGCATCGACGTCGCTGGCGATCGCGCCCGGCTGCGCGCCACTGATGGTCGTCAGCGTTGCGCCAAACCCGCCGTTGTTGACCTGCCCGAACGGCCCCGTCGTCACGTTCTCGGTCAGCGTCTGGAAGGAGCTTTCGCCGACAACCGAATATTCCACGTCATAGTTCTGGAATACCCGGCCGTCGCCGTTGGCGGCGAAGACGCGGATGTTCCCGATGTTCTGCGGCGATGAGAACTCGTAGCGCACCTGCAATGAGGGGCGCGAGTAATCGGCCAGCACCGCCTCCAGCGGTCCACCGGCAATGCCGTCAGTGAGATCGATCAAGCCGCCCGTTTCTCCTCCGGGCACATCCGGATAAAAGCCGCCCGCCTCGACCACACCCATCATGCCGTGAAGCAGATCATTGTCGGCGATCGACGCGGACAGATCGCCGAGTGAGCCGGCCGACTCCCAGTTTTGAACGGGCGCCACCGGCTCCAACCCGCATTCGCACCCCGGCGGCGGGACTGTCGCGCCCGCGCCAGTATAACAGCGCGCAAACCGCGCGAAGTCCGCCAAGTCCGCGTCGCCGTCGCCATCGAGGTCGGCCGGGTTGATCGGCTCAGTCACGGTGATGTAGTCCACCTTGGTTTCGGTGTCCTCTCCGCCGGGGCCGGTGATGGTCAGCGAGACCGTGTACGTGCCGGGGTCAACGTACTGGTGAAGTGGATCAGCCTCATCACTCGTGTCGTCGTCGCCGAAGTCCCACAGATACGTGTCGATCACGCCGAAACACGTATTGGTGAACTGGACCTCGAGCGGAGCGGGCCCGGAAAGCGGATATGCATAAAAGTTCGCGCCCAAGGGCTCTGTACCGCATTGGGCGGCGAATTCGAAATACGAAGGTTTCGGATTACCGATGCTGTAAACCAGCCCCCAGCCGCCGTCGCCATCGTTCCACTGGTACCAGTAGCTGGTGATGATGTCCGCCTGCGTGCGCAGCCAGTCGTACGAATCGCGCAGGTTTTCCGCCTGGAGCTGCTCGGATACAGCCTGCGTGTTCCAGCCGAACTCGGTGACGAGGATCTCCGTCGTATCGTCAAACCACGCCTTCCAGAAGCGAACGTGGTCGAAGTACGCCGCCAGCTCCGAGATACTGACCGCTTCCCCCTGGTTGAGGTAGAAGTGGTAGCCGAAATAGTCCCACGGATAGCGCCGGCCGGCGACGGCCTCAAACGCGTCCCAGACGTCCTCCTGCTGATACACGATGTTCATGTAGTCGATCATCGACGCGGAGAAGGACCCGCCGATGTCGTGGCCGAACAACCCGCCGGTGCCCAGCGAGAGTCCGTTGGCAGAAAAGAACTCCGCACCGCCCTGCTCGATGCACTCCTTGTACGTCTCCGCCAGCAGATTGGCGTAGTTGCGCGGCCAGATGTAGAAGCAACCCGGCTCCAACGGATTGGAGTCCGGCGGTACGCTCCAGCAGTCCGGCTCGTTCCAGATTTCGAACAGCTTGATCTCGTCCTTATAGCGGTCCATCAGCATGTAGGCCGTCTGGGCGAAGTTGACGATGTAGTCGTTCAGGCCCGTCGTGTCGTAGTTCTCGTTCCAGTCCGCCTGCCCACCCGTCACCGCCTCGTAAGCAATGATCCCGAGCACCGCCAGGTCGTGGTTGCGGGCGGTCTGGATGATCGTGTCGTAGCGGGCAAGGTGCTCCGGGGTCCAGCTCGGATTGCCGTCGATGCGGAAGTTGATCCGCACGGCACGGCAGCCGGAGCCGGCGATGTCGGCGGCCAGCGCGTCCGTAAAGAGGATGCTCCCATCCCACACCGGCGCGCCTGCATTGACGCCGACGGACGGCAGCTCGCCATGCGAGAGCACGGGTACGGCGAGAGCCGCGAGGATTGTCACTAACGCGCCGCGAGAAGGTCTTATCCGGTTTCCGTTCATTGCCGAAAGGCTCATGACGCGGTTCCTTCACCACCTCCGAAACACGGCCTCGGTCAGACGCAGATCATCACACTTCAAGGGCGATTATAACGGAAGCACACGCAAAAACGGATCGCTGGTTCCACCTGGATGGCGATTCGGCCGCTATTCCGCCGCGCCACCCGGGAGCGCAATCCGTTCGAATTCTTCCAGCACCTGCCCGATGTTCTCGGGCTTGGCGTTTGGCTCGATGTGCATTTGGGCGACGACGCGGCTTCCGTTGGGCGCGGCGAGGTAATCGTAGAAATCACGCGCAGCGCGCCGCGCGTCCTCCGTCGTGCCGAAGCAGAGCATGTGCTGGCGATCCATCTGGCCCCAGAAGGTGATCCGGCCTGCGAACCGCTGGGACAACTTCCCCAGGTCCATACAGGTCACCTGGGCGTTGACCGCGTCCACTCCGAGCTCGATCAGGTCTTCGAGGACGTCGAGGATGTAGCCGTCCGAGTGCATGTACGTGAATTTGCCCACGCGCTTGGCCCGGCTGACGTAGTCGGCGTAGAGCGGCTTGAACAGCTCCCGCCACAGCTTCGGTGAAATCAGCAGCGAAGTCTGCGACCCCCAATCGTCGGCGATGAACAGGCAGTGGACCGGCGTCGCGCACCAGCGGTCAACCCAGGCCAAGTTGAATTCGTGCACCCTCTCCCGCAGCTTGAACAGGCTCGCCGGCTGCCGAATGAGATCGCGCAATAGCGCCTCCGTGCCGCGCAGAAACTGCATCCGCTCGAACGGCTGGACCGGTAGCGGCGTGAGAGTGAACCCGTCGGTGGCTTCGCAGGTGCGCGCGACATTCTCCATCCCCTGCCCGATCAGATGCATGGGCGGCTTGAACGTGTCAAGATCACCGTACGAGCTGATCACCGGCTGCTTGACCTGCCCAATAACGCCGGCGTGAATATTCTCGAACACACAACCCCACTCATCCACGTAGGTGCCGACGGCGTACGGATCGCCCCGGACGGCCCCGTCAGGCAGACGGTACCCGCAGTCGGCGACGTCCTGTGGAAATCGTTGTTCGATGCGCTCCAACGCGCCCGGGTGGCTGTGCCGGAACCCCGGCACCGCCGTGTAGGCACGCGGAATGCGGTCGGGCGTTCGGCCCGCCAAGGCGGCGAATACGCGTTCGCGACGCGTCATCGGGTCTGGCATTGGTAAAGCTCTACCTCTGGGCCCGCACCGTTCCCTCTACACTCTGATCGCGAGAATGCTCCGGCGCGCTGCCCCATCCGTCAAGGCGAGGCCGATTCGTGGGCGACTTGC
>JBHHZX010000001.1:0-37529 GCA_046758265.1 Phycisphaerae bacterium | reverse complement strand
CGGGTGCCATGGCCAAGCGCAGCCGGGTGCCATGGCCAAGCGCAGCGCGGCCATGCATCTCAACAAACGCACGACATGCCCGCGCCTTCGGCTTGCGCATGGCACCCGGCGCTTCCTGCGGGAAATGCGCAGGGTACTCGTCAGCATACTCCGTTCGTCGCAATAGCGAATGGAAGGTGTAGCAGGTTTCAGACAGAGCGTGGCGGTCCGTTTCTCAGCGTCTGCTTCTACTAGGGCGCAGTGTTCCAGTGGCGGGACCACGCTCGCCTGGGTCATCTCTGTGCGGCTGTTTCGATGGGAATAACCTGCCCGCGCGCGGTAACGCGGAATCGCCAAGTCGTTGGAGGAACGCCCGCCTCGGGATCGGACTTGGTGAAAGTAACGAGCACGGCGTCACCGACTCGCCTTGCCTTAACGCGGTGGTAGATGTTTCCTCCGCGGTTCCGGTAGGCGTCCGGGTCGGCCTCAGGTGGGAGATGCATGCGTGCTTCGCCGATGGCCCAGATCTCGTCGCCGACGGGGATCGCGTCGAACCGAAAGCTCTCCAGGACCTGTTGCATCCGCCGCCGATCCTTTGGGCTGACCGGTTCGTGGAAGTAAACGTAGATGCTCCAGGCCCGACCCCACTTGCTGAACTTCAGCTCCTTGAAGGCCAGCTTGTCGCCACCGAACAAACGCACGCCCGCGTCTGGCAGCACGCTTCCAAGGTCGTCGGCGGTCATTTCTTTGACGTTGGGGCCGAACCGTTCGAGCCCCGGGAATTCCCACCAGCCGGCGTCCATGTAGGCGCAGCCCGGCGGGAGCTGGTGCAGCGTCGTCTCCGCGGCGTACTTCCACGTGTTCGGCGTCACCTGCAGCTCAGTTATTCTGAGCCCTTCCACGCCGGCGCTGTTTAACGAAACGAAGACCAAGCGATAGTGCCTTACCGGTCGCACCGCAGTCGCGACCCCCCAATCCTCTGGATACTGGATGCAGAAGTGTCGGTCAGCATCGCGGTACGTCAGCCAGCGTTCCGGCTCTATCTGGACCGGCCTGGTCGCCGTGCACGAGGACAGGCTGCCCAAGAGGCCCAAGACGATAATGGGGCTGCGGGGCAATCGGAGCATGCGCACACCTCCATGCGGCGGTATGGTCGCAGAGGATTGGACGCCGTCCGGACCGGCGTGGTTCCCGACGCCGAGAGTCCCGGTCACTCCAGCAGCGAAACGAATTCCTCGACGGTAATACCCGCAACGCGGATAAGGGACCGCAGCGTCCCTTTTTTCAAGGGCTTGTTGCCATGGACCGGAACGCTCAAGCGATGCGGGTGATCCGCCTTCTTAAGCACGTGGTGGCTACCCTTGACGTGGACCTCTTCGAAGCCTACACGGGCAAAGGCCCGGATGGCCTCACGCCCCGTGACCACTGGTAGCTCAGGCATGCACGACGATCCAACGGGCTATCTCACCTGGTTCGGGCGGGGCGCTGACCCTTTCCCAGGGAATGGATTCTTGATCCTTGCGATAGCTCTCGATCACAGCCAGAAGCGCCTCTCGGATGTTCTTCTCCGCGTCCTCTTCGGTCTCACCCTCGCTAACGACGCCGGGTAGCGTTGGCACGTAGACTGAGAATCCCCCATCGTCCTCAGGACAAACGCGAATCTCGACTTCGTAGACGTTACCTTGATACATCGACCACTGCACCACTTCTCTATCGGCTTGGGAGTCGACGGGCTCTTCCCCGACGAGCACGTCGTCGCGATCCTCTGGCCGCACAAGGAACAACCCCGCTCCGGACGACGACTGAACCCTAACGTTGCTCATGACTGATCTCCGGTCTCGCGCTTGTTCACCTGGAGTCGCACTGACCCGAGCATTTCACCGGCTGCGTGGACCTCGAAGGCGTACACGCCCTCGTGGGGCATCGGAAACGGTGGCACCTGAACCATGAGTTCGAGGCTGGCCAGGCGGTCCTCGCTTTGAACAGGGATGGGCTTGGTCTCCATCAAGACTTCACTGCTGCTAAGGTCTATATAGCGGAGATTGACCTCCACGCGCCCCTGCAGATTCGTAAGACATATGAACGCCCAGGTCGGCCGACTAAACCGCGCCGGGAACTCCGTTGCCCACAAGCGGTTAAACGTCCCCGCGATGACCTTTTTGCCGCTATCCCGGTCGGTGTAGACCTGATCGGCCAGAACGATAGCTTGCAGTACAGGTTTCGGGATCACGGTCATCCCCAGAACGATATGCCGCTCACCTGCGGGCCGCGAAGCGGGCCGTCAGGTGGAGCGGCATGTTAGACCACCCCTGTTCTCATCGGCCTTGGGGGAGGATTTTCTTGTTGTATGCGCTGGCCGCTAGAGCCGCCCACACTATGCAGACTGGCCAAGTGATCAGCAAGCCGAGGCCAAGGGTCAATACTCCGACGACCAGGCTCACTAGGCACATGACGATAGCACCAGCTATCGTGGAATAGAACATGCCGATCGGGCCGAACAGGATTGTGAGGAGAATCGCAATCCCCGGGCTTTTCGTCGAAACGACGACGGCGGGCTTGCTCTCGTTCATGTGATTTCCTCTTGTCGCTCTAACACGCTTTTGGACGGACAGGCACAACTCAGGGCACGCGGTCGGTTGTTCACCCACCAATTATTAACGCGTTACAGCAGTCTCTCCAAGCCTGTATCATGCGAAACGGAACGGTCAGGTTGCTTGCTCCAGCGCATTTAGCGCTCGATTGGCTTCGCCTCCAACACTTTTGCTACAAGATGTTGGATGGCACGCGGGCTGCAACCCAACAGCTTGTGCCTACGCAGCACCTTGACCTCACCAACCTCCCCGTCGAGAAAACGGATTCCGCTCGGCGGTCGTGCCTTCGAAGTCTGTGCCTGCGCGGAGTGAGCGAGCCAGCTCGATGCCCATGGCGCAGACGTCCGGGGCGTCGTCATGCCGGGCTTTCGGAAAGTGCAGGAACTGGCTCTCGATCTCGGGATCGAGCGTCAGCGGCAGGCGGAACGTGCCGTTTTCGTAAAAGGGCGACGTGCCCTCGATGCGCGCGCGCTTGTTGGCCGTCGTCTGGATCGGCACGATCGGCATGTACAGGCGCTGCTTGCGGCTGTGCTCTTCGAGAATCTGCTTGAGCGCGACCTGGTAGGCGACGGTCTCGATGCCGATCTTGAGCGGTCGCCAGCGCTGGAACGCGGCGACGATGCGCTTGACCTGCTCGACGATGCCGATGCGTTCGAGCATCAGTTGGCGGGTGTAGATGATACCTGTAGTTCGATCGAGGCTGCCGACCCAGATGGCGAAGAAGTCACCGCCGCTGACGCCGGTGGCCGGGTCCACCGCCATCAGGGTGATCAGGTTCCGCTCGACGAGTTCGCTAGGGTCGTAGCGCTTGAGCCACTCGGGGCGGAAGACGCGGATGGAGTCATCGATCGGGTTGGCCTGGTATTCCTGCTCGAACGCCAGGGTGCCGATGCGCTCCCGCTCCTCATCGAGCCGCTCGACCGGCCAGCGGGCGGGCCAGAGGGCAACCCGGTAGTAGTGTCCGTCATCGGCTTGTTCTGCTTCCAGCGCGCGGTAGACCCTGTAGTTCCAGCGCGGGAAGCGCTGCTTGTCGCAGAGGTTCGCCAGTAGCGAGTCATAGTGAATGATCGACCCCAGCACGAGCAGTTGCCCATCAGGTGCCAGGGCCGGCATTACCACCCGCCGTAGCCAATGCGCGAGCTTCCGGCGTCCCGCGGGCGCGGCGACGTGCTCGTCTTTCTCGATGTCGTCGCAGATGATCAGGTCGGGGCGATACGGGCCGACCCGCGCGCCGCGCAGGCCCGCCCCCGAGCCCTTGGCCTGGACGGTGATGCCGGGGGCGGTCGTGAACATCGCCTCCGACCACTTCGTTCGAGTGCGCCGCTTCACCTTCACGCAATCCGCGCCCGACGCGCGAGCGAGGGGTTTCCGCGCCACTCGAGGGGTGGTCCCGCGCTTGCGCTTCGGGCTCTGATCTCTTCTGCACCCTTTCCTCCCGCTGTCCCTTCGTCGCTGTCCCTTCGTCGCTTCGTCGCTGCGTTGCTCCGTCGCTTCCAGCGTGCACAAATCCCCATACGCGTCAAGGATTCGCCCGTTCGTCTCCAGCTCATTGCGAATGTCGCGGGCGAACTGGGTCGCGAGCGAGGCTTCGTGCGTGATGATGACAATGTTGCGCCGTCGCCGCTCACAGACGCACCAGAGCGGATAGGCGAAGGCGGCGCAGGTACTCTTGGCGTGCCCGCGCGGGGCGACACGGGCGATCAGGCGGTGCTCAGGGGCCTCCAGGTCGCGCATCAACTCGGCGTGAAACGGGGCGGGCTGATCGGAGAAGTACTCCGGCAAAAAGGCGAGCGCCCACTGCAAGGATGCGGGTAGGTTTGCCGGGTGGTCTTCCGGGGAGGAGCGTCTGCTCATCGTCGTTCGGTGGAATCATAGCCCCTTGTTCTAGCATTTCTAGGAGAAGGCCCGCGAGTGTTTGCCAGGGCTGGAGACGCGCGTTGGATGGCAGGATTCGGCTGCGGCGCGCCGGCCGCGAGAAAGGCCCGAAAGCCCGTACCGAGGTTGGGCAACTCCGGCCCGCTGTACGCTTTGCCAGCGGTCGGTATGATGCTCGACATGGCGTCGTCATCAGCAGAAGAGCGCGAGTCGAGCGACCAGCGGCGCATGACGATCAGCGAGCACTTGGACGAATTGCGTGGCTGCCTGGTACGCAGCCTGCTCGCGTTCGTGGCGGCGTGCCTGCTTTGCATCTGGCCCGCGAAGTACCTGCTGATGCTGCTGGCGCGTCCCTACCAGCTCATCCTGGACAAGCACGACCAGACGGCCAATTTCCTTCAAACCCAGCCGATCGAGATCCTGCTGGTCTACATCAAAGTGGTTGTCTTCGCGGGTCTGGTCATCTCCGCGCCGTACATCATCCACCAGGTCTGGAGCTTCGTTGCCGCCGGGCTCTACAAGCACGAAAAAAAATGGGTCCACAAGCTCGTGCCGATCAGCGTCGGCCTGTTCATAACCGGCGTCGTCTTCATGTACCTGTTTGTGCTGCTGCTCGCTCTGAACTTTCTGGTGGGGTTCAGCGGCTGGCTGTCGCTGCCAAACTCCAGCCCGACCATCCTGGAAGAAGCCCTGCTCGGTGTTGACAACGCGACGGCACCAAGCACGCAGCCGACGATCGTCGAAGCGCTAAAGGTGCCGACTTTCGCGGAAGATCCCAACGACCCGCCGGCGGGCATGGTCTGGTTCAACGCGACGGAGCGCAAGCTAAAGTACGAGGGCGCCGAAGAAACGTACTCCGTGCGACTGCGCCGCGACGAGCGGCAGCCTTTGGTCACGACGCACTTCAAGCTCGGCGAGTACCTGACATTCGTGCTCGTGCTGACGGTGGCGTTCGGGCTGGCGTTCCAGATGCCGCTGGTCGTGGTCTTTCTGGTCCGTACCGGCATCGTCCCGCTCGAGACGTTCCGCAAGTACCGCAAAGTGGTGATCCTGGTGACCGTCATCATCGCGGGGATGATCGCGCCGGCCGATTTGATCAGCCACGTGCTGCTTTCCGGAGCCATGATTCTGCTCTTCGAGATCGGGCTTCTGTTCGCGCGCAAGAGGCCGAAGTCGGTGCCGGCAGAGTGATCGAACGCGAACGCGGCTCGGGCGCGGCGCCAGCGGGTCCGGCACGCGCAAGATCTTCCAGCTAAAAGAGTTCCGACCGGTACCGGCGCGGGGGTTACGCTGCCAGGGCCGGGCTTGACGATTAGGCCAAAGCGACGTAGTTTGCTATACTACTCGAGCGGCGATGTGAGCCGACATTTGGTGGGGTAGCTCAGTTGGTAGAGCAAGGGACTGAAAATCCCTGTGTCGGCGGTTCGAATCCGCCCCTCACCATCCCCCTGTAATCCGAATCACCCTGGGGCCGTAGCTCAGCTGGGAGAGCGCTTGCATGGCATGCAAGAGGTCGAGGGTTCGAGTCCCTTCGGCTCCATTCTTCACCGCCTTCGGCAGCGTTTGACAGCCGTTGCTTACCGCCGACAGCATCGCCAGTTACCGCAGCACCCAGTGCGGCCGCTTGCGTCGGTGTGGCATCGCCCGCTTTGCCAGCAGTGCCCGAACATTGACCGGAATTGCCCGCGTTTGGTGCAACATTTGGTGCAACGAAACTATGCGCGTAAGTGCCGGTCGCCTTGGCACGCTCGGCGCTTGGCGAATCGTCGAGCGGCAGACCGGGAAGCGAATTCACCGCCCCGGCTACGCCGAGCAAGCGCGGATCGGTGTAGACGTTCGCGGTGAGCGACGGATCCGAATGCCGCATCGCCGCTTGTGCCATCCGCAACGCCACGCCCGCCCGGCTCAACAGCGAGCCGAACGTAGTCCGCAAAGCGTGAACGTCGAGTGTGCGGCCTCGGTCGTCGCGCTACGGAATGCCCGCTGCCGTAGGGTCCCGGTTCAGAATTTGTAGAAGCCCGCTCGGCACGTACAGCAGCGGTTCGGTTGGCGACAGCCGCGCAGGAATGGGCCGGTTTTCGCGTTTCGCGGCCCGCTGTGCGTCGCGCAGGCGCTCAGCAAGGTGTCGGGACAGGTCCGCCGCCAGATCGGTCCGCAGCGGGACGGAGTTCCCTTCGCGGTTCTTTTCCTCGGCGGCGTTCAGCACAATATGCGGCGTCGGCCCGTCGAGCATGCATCGCCCGACCGTCAACGAGCCAAGCTCGGCTCTGCGGAGCCCAGTGAGCACAAGCGTCTTGTAAAGGACGGCCCGTTCACCCGCGGTACGAGCGGGCTTTTCGCTGCCGGGCGACTACCCCTTGATCGCGCCGAGTTGGATCCCCTTCACGAAGAATCGCTGACCCGCCACGAATACGATCAGAGTCGGCACGAGCCCGACCACCATGCCGGCCATCAATACGCCCCAGTCGGTGGCGACCTCCCCCTTCAGGAGTTGCAGGATTACCGGCAGCGTCCGCATCTCGTTACGCTCGGTGATGATCAGCGGCCAGAGAAACGCCTTCCAGCTTCCCATAAATGTGTAGATCGCCAGCGTCGCCAGGGCGGGCTTGCTGAGCGGGACCACGACGTGCCGATAGATGCCAAAAGCACCGCAGCCGTCGATCCGTGCGGCGTCCTCCAGGTCTTTGGGAAGCGATAGGAAGAATTGCCTGAGCATGAACGTACCCCAGGCGCTGAAGAGCGAGGGCACAATCAAGGCGAAGAATGAGTCGATGCCGAACAGGCGACCCAAGTAGTGCTGCTTGAGCAGGTAAAGCTCCGCGGAAAACCACATGGCGGTAGGACTGAGCGCTTCGTTGAGCAATTTGGGTAGATATATGTTGATCATGAAGACGGGGATCATCACTACTGAAGCAGGAATCATCATTGTCGCAAGATAGCAGAAGAAAAGCTTATCGCGGGCAGGAAACTGCAGCCGTGCGAACGCGAATGCGGCCAAGCTGCATGTAATGACCTGGCCCAGGGTAATCACCGTGCTGACGACTACCGAATTAACGTACGCCCGACCCAGCGGTACCGCCTCGAACACCTGTGAATAGTTTTCCAGCGTGGCATTTCGCGGCACGAGCTGCTTCATGGCCTCTTCCGGCGGCATGACGCTCACGCCAAGTATCAGCAGAAGCGGCAGCAGCATCGTGATCCCGACCGTGGCCAGGGCCAGATACCAGATGAAGTGACTGCCCGCGGAGCCGTTTCGCACCGGATTCATCTCAGAACTGGGCGCGCCGCGCCCCGAACCGCCAGGCGATCAGCGTAAAGAATAGAACCGCCACAAACAGCAGCCACGCGATCGCCGAGGCGTAGCCCAACTTCAGATTCACATACGCATTCTGGTAAATATGGAAATCAATCGTAACGGCCGCGCCTCCCGGGCCGCCGGAACCGTCGGTCATGACATAGACCATGTCGAATCCGCCCTGAAAACCGGCGATGAGGGCCATAATCAGGATGAAAAACGTGGTCGGCCAGATGAGCGGCCAGGTAATGTGAAAGAACTGCGCCCGAGCGCCAGCCCCGTCGATCTGGGCCGCCTCATACAGTTCTTGCGGGACATTCTGCAGGGCCGCCAGGTACAGCAGCATGTTGATGCCGCCGGCGCTGATCCAGAGCCCGACCAGGACCATGCCCGGCTTGATCCACGCCGGATCATTCAGCCAATTCGGTCCGGCGAGGCCGACCCGGGCTAAAAGGTTGTTGAGAAGCCCCGCATCCGCACGCAGCACCCACGTCCAGAGGATGAAGACCGCCACGCCGCTGGCCACGGTGGGTAAGAAGTAGATCGTGCGGAAGAGCACGACGCCGCGCCTTTTCCGGTCCAGCAGCAACGCCAAGATGAGGCTGGCGGTAATGTTCAGCGGGATACCGAACATAAGGAAGACGGTGTTCCAGGCGTATTTCCAGAACTTCGGGTCCGTGAGGATGGCGCGAAAGTTCTGCAGGCCGACAAAGCGGGGCTCGTCCAGCAGGCTGCAGCGCATGAACGCCAGCGCGAGCGAAACGAATATGGGGAGAAAGCTGAACGCCAGGAATCCCAGGAAGTTGGGCAAGATGAAGAGGTAGCCCGCCCAGTCGGTGCGACCTTCCCGCAGGTCGAGCGTTGCCGCGGCTGCGCTGCTACTGCTCACGGCGATAGGCCTCGTCCAGCACCCGATTGGCGCTCGCGGCGGCGCGCCGGCAGGCTTCGGCGATCTGCTCCGGGGTGGCCGGGTTGGTGATGGCAGGGAGTATCTCGTGATACAGTTCCAGGCGGAGCTGGCCCCATTGCAGGCACATCCAGTTCGCCAGGTAGGTGTCCTCCATCTGTGTCAGGATTGCCTTGTTGGCAGGCTTGCGGCCGGCTTCCGGGAGGAATAGGGACGAATGGGCCACCGATTTGCGGATCGGAGTCAGGGCACCGGTCTTCGCGTAGACCTCCTGCGCGAACGGGGAAACGAAGAACTTCACCAATCGCCAGGCGGCCTCGCGGTGCCGCGTGCGCGACCAGATCCCCAGGCCGACCGCCAGGGCCTTTCCGGTGCGCCGGACACCCTTGGGCCGGTAGGTGATGTCCCAATCAAAGCTGCATTCGCGCCGATACCTTTCGATCATGTAGGATTCACCAAAGCTCATCGCGACGCGACCGGCCGCGAAGAGGTCCGCCACGCGTTGGACGGCCCGCGCATCCGAAACCGCCACATCGTACGCATGCACCAGGTCGTGCAGGAACTGGATGGCGTGAATCGACTCCGGGGAGTCGATCGTGCACACCATTCGTTCCCGGTCGAGGATTTGCCCGCCAAACTCATGGACCCAACTGGGAAAGTAGAGACCGGTGACGGCCCAATGATCGACCCGGCCCGCACGCCGAAAGCCGTCGCGCAGCCGGAGCGCGGTTTGCAGGAATTCTTCGTGGGTCCAATCGTCGCGTGGATATCGTACCCCGGCGAGATCAAACAGCTCCTTGTTGTAAAAGACGATGTACGCCGGGTAGTCCACCGGCATCATCAGTTGATGATTATCCCAGTGACAGGATTCGAACGGCCCGGGAAACAGTTCGTCCAGGCTGAATGAGTCGTCGGCGGCGATCAAATCATCGAGCGGGAGCAGCGCCCCATGCGCCGCGTAATCGGGAAGGTAGCCGTACGACATGCGGAAAACATCCGGTGCGGTATCGCTAGCCAGCCCGACGTAGAGCTTTGTGAAGTACGCGGCCCACGGGTGATGGTGCACCTCGACCTTGATATCCGGGTTGCGGCGTTCGAATTCGGCGACAATCGTTTCGTTGGCAAGCTTCTCGGTTGGCACGCCGATCCAGTAGGCGTAGTGGATCACGGCGCGGGTCTCGATGTTTCCGCGGCGATCGACGGCCAGCCAGCCGGCAAGGAGGAGACCGGCGATTAGGACTGCGACGATAACTCGCACGCTCGAATACTCTTTCCGCCGGACAGTCGGGCTTGCGACCGCAGGCCGCGCCGTCGCCGAATCAACGCGCCACGGTCGGTCTCAGGCCGCACCAGCCGGAGCCTCACGACTCGCAATAGTCCAGACACACCGTGATACACTCCTCGGGGTGGTCGCGGACGAGCTCAAAAGCCTCTTGCGCATTTTGGAACGGAATGCGATGAGTAACCATGCCTGCCAGCCTAACACGGCCGCTCGAAACCAGTTGACCGAAGTAGTCCATGGCCCGCTCGCGATTCCAAAGCGGCGACTCACGATAGGCGTTGCCCCAGACGCTCATGGAGGCCTTGATCGTCAAGCGGTTGTGATGAAACTCCTCGCCGAGCCGCAGACCGACGGCATCGCCGGTATAGTACCCGGCGGTGATGACCTCGCCGCCCGGGCGCGTGACGCGCAGCGCGCCGGCCAACCCGGCATAGGCCCCGCTTACTTCGATCGCGCGTTCCACCTGGCTGCCGGCTACGCGGTGAATCGCTTCACCGACGTCCTGCGCGCTCGGATCGAGCACCGCCGTGACACCTAACTTCAATGCGGTTTCCCGACGCAACGCAATGGGGTCGATCGCGTAAACGCTTTCGGCGCCACCGAGCTTGAGCAGTTGCACGGCAATGAGCCCGATCGCGCCGAGCCCGAAGACCGCGACGCGGTCGCCGAGCAGAGGCCGCACATCGTGCACGGCGGTCATTGCGACGCCACCCAGGTTCCACAGCACGGCGTCCTCCGGCGTCATCCGGTCGGGCAGGCGGCGGGCCCGCTCGGCGGGAATGTCAAAGCGCTCGCAATGCTGTGCGCCAGACCAGATCGTTTGACCGGTCGCAAAACCATCGACGCCGTCGCCGACGGCCTCAACGACCGCCACATTGTCGTAGCCGGCCCGGCAAGGGTAGAAGCTGCTCTCCCGGGAGCGCGGAACGCAGATGCGTTTTTCGGGATCGAGCTCCTTCGCGTCGAAGGGGGTCGTGCCCCGAAAGAACGTCATTTCGGTGCCGTGGCTGATGCCAGTCAGCAGGCTGCGGGCGCGAATCATTCCGGGAGCCGGGTGCGGCGGCAGCGGGGCGGGTCGGAAAGCGATTTTTCCGGGCGCCTCGATTAACAACTCACGTTGCATGGTCCGTTCCTCACTGCAGGCGCCAAAGCTTCGAGACCCGGATTGTACCAAAACGTTTAGGCCGCATCCAGTGTTCAGAACTCGTTTGCCGCCCACCGAACCCGGTTCGCATGTCACCGTTGCCGCGGGCGACCGGTCGAAGCCCGCGTCACGAGCGTCGGTTCCAGGGCGAGGGTCGGCAGCGGCTGTTGGTGCTTCGCGGGGCTCGACAGCCAATCGGCGAGTCGTGTCACCGCGAGTTCCCCCATGCTGCGCAGCGGGTAGCTCACGGTCGTGAGTGGGACCTCAAAGAACGCCGCCCATCCGAGATCCTCAAAGGCGACGACTGAGATGTCTGTTGGGACGCCCAGTCGGCGCTCGCGGATTCGGTGAAGCCCGGCAAGTGCGAGGAAGTCGCTCGGATAGACGATCGCCGTGATGTCGCGCTGCTCTTTGAGCAGCTCCTCGGTGGCCAAGCTGGCGTCCTCGGGTGTCACACCGGTCTGGCGCGTGTAGCGGTGCTTGTTGGAAATGCCGGCGGCATTGAGGGCGTCAACGTAGGCGTGATAGCGGCTGAGGGGCATACTCGGCTCGTCCGCCAAGTAGAGCGTTGCCACGCGGCGATGGCCCAGGGACAGCAAATGATCCATGAGCAGGCGTCCGCCGCGGTAGAGATCGTTAACAACGGCGCCACAACGAATTCCGGGCACTTCGATGCGCTCGACGACCATCATGATCGGTACGCCGCGCACCGCATACTGTCTGAGGAGCTTGAGATTGGCATAGCGCCGGCCGGGTTCCGTCCCGAACGGCAGCATGATGAGCGCATCGACTTGGTGTTCGAGGAGCGTCGACAGGTGGCGCGCCTCGATCTCGGCATCACCCTCCGAGATGGTCAACATCATTTCGTGGCCACTGCGCCCGCACGCACTCTGGATGCCCGTGACCACCTCTGCCACGTGCGGATTCGTGATCCGGGTTACGCAGGCGCCAAAGGCGAGGGCGCCCTTCCCACGGAGAGCCCGGGCGCGGGCGTCGGCCACATAGCCCATGCCGAGGGCGAGTTTTCGAATGCGAGCCCGGTTTGGCTCGGAAACGCCGGAAGCTCCGCGCAACGCGCAGGACACCGTGGCGATACTCACACCTGCTCGCTTGGCGACGTCGGCGATCGTGATCTTGCGGAACTGCTTCGGCATGCCCTTGCGGGGCCGGATTCGGCTGTCTGAATCCTTCACGATCCTGGATTCTATCATCGGTCGCCCGCGCCCCCATAGGGTTCGAGGGTGTGGCCCTTGAAGTCGGCTGCCCCAAGCTCTATTCTAACAGAAACGTTATGGTACTTTCCAGCCCCCCAGTCACGAAGGAGGCCGCTCGATGGCTCCCCGCTTGCTGTTCCTATTGGCGATCTGTGCAACCGGCCTTACCGGCCCTGTCGCCGGCCCCCCCGCCGGCACCGGCCGCAACTTATCAGTCCTGGTCGATACGAGCATGGAATTCCTGTTCGTATACGACCATTTGGCAGGGTTTCTGCGTCGCGAGGGCTACACAGTCACGCAGAATCGTGGGACCCTCCACACCGCGCTGCTCGATGACTACGACATCGTCTTGATTCAGCAGTTGACCACGCCGCTGCGCTTCGAGGCACAGTTTATCGCCGGCCTCAAGGATTGGGTAGAGCGCGGCGGCCGCCTGTTCATCGTGGGGCACGGCGTGCAGTGGCGCAACCGCAACCGCAGAAGCCGGGAGAGCTTTCCACTCAACGCCGTGGCCGAGGTTTTTGGGTTCCGGTTCAACGAGCGGGACAAGGGCCGCTTTCCGCTCCGGGGGACGGCGCATCCGATCGCCAAAGGCACGCCCACACTCACCGAGGACAAGTACGACCCGCGGGCCCGGATCTGGGGCCCGGGTTGGCTGAAAGCCAATGGCGTGGGCCTGATCGAAGCGGAGTCAGCCGAGCCCGTGTTCGTGGACGCGGACGGCAAAGTCGTCATGGCCGCGCGTAAAACCGGACAGGGTCGTGTGGTCGCCTTTACCGGAAAGCGGTTGTTGTGGGGCTGCACGCACGAATCGAGCGTCCAGCATGATCCGGAGATCAAGACGCTGGTTCGTCGGGTATTCGACTGGCTGCGCGAGGGCCGCCCCAGCCGCGCCCCGCGGCCTGACGTCGTCCGCGTGCGTCATCCGGACATTGAGATCAAAGGCAAACGCACCAGCATTCGCACGACTGAGGTGCTGCGCGGGCGCGCCGAGTACACGCTCGAGCAGTTCGATCGCGTCTACGACGTGCTGTACGATTACTTCAAGGTTCCCGCCTACAGCCAGTTGCGCATGAACGCGCTGGCCGGCGCGGGCGGCGGCTGGCGAGCCGCTGACGAGATCGGCATCGCCGTCCTCGCGTCAGACGAAGGTATCAGATCCTTGCTTCTCTGGGAGATGACCAACGGCTGGGGTCCCCCGATCCCAGACAGTTGGGTCGAGATGTGGGCCGTCCACACGGGCCAGGTGCTGAGGGGGCGCTTGGCGATCGGGTCGCCGGCGGAACAGATCTTGACGCGGCACAGAAAACTACAGGAAGCGATCGAGATTGATCCGCACCTGAACAAACTCGACCTGGCCGACGCGGGCGACGAGAAAACGCACCGCAAGGTTTTAGGCAAGGCGTCGTACGTGGTGGAGCAGCTCGAACGCACATACCCCGGGTTCATCTCCCGCTTGTGCCGCATCCATCGCGCTCAAGACAGTTGGACCGAACAGGTGTCCATGCAGGAATTTGTGTACCTGTGCAGCCTGGCGGCCGGCAAGGACCTGTATCCGTATTTTCAGAGCCTCGG
Source organism: Phycisphaerae bacterium (assembly GCA_046758265.1). GTDB lineage: Bacteria > Planctomycetota > Phycisphaerae > UBA1845 > Fen-1342 > JALSRY01. The sequence goes on along the minus strand of JBHHZX010000001.1, from coordinate 23,667 downwards.
CACGACCGTCGAGCCCCAAAAGATCGATTTCGCCCGCGCGGCGGAACTGCTGGAAGAATACGAACGCGAGCATCCCGATGAACCCAAGCTTCTTCTGCGTTAGCGTGATTTGGCGGTTCGGCGTGCGTCTGAGGAGTATCCCTCATGGACAACAGGACAGCGTTGGCATTCATGGCGCATCCGGACGATGCCGAGTTCTGGTGCGCCGGGACCTTGATTCGCCTCGCCGACGCGGGCTGGTCCGTAACTATCGCCACCGTTACCGCCGGCGACTGCGGGACCATGACGGAAAACCGCTGGCAGATCGGGGCGCGACGCACCGACGAGGCTGCGGGGGCCGCGGCGATGATCGGCGCGACATACCAGTGCCTCGACGAACCCGACGGACTGGTCGTCTTTGACCGGCCGGCGCTTCAGAAGGCCATCGACCTCTTCCGCCGGGTCGCGCCGTCGCTCGTGTTCACCCAGGCGCCGCACGATTGCATGACGGACCACGAGATGACCGCCCTGCTGGCCAGGGCGGCCAGCTTCGTCCATAGCGCGCCGAACAGCTCGACGCACCCGCGCCTGCCGCAATCGCAGATACCGTACCTGTACTACTGTGACCCGGTGCTGGGCATGGATCCATACGGCCGACGGGTCAAGCCGACCACATTGGTCGACATCACGGAGCAAATGCAGAAGAAGACTGCGATGCTCGCCCGGCACGCCAGCCAGCGCGAGTGGCTGCGTGCACACCACGACATGGATGAGTACGTCGAGTCGATGAAGCGGCATGCGGCGGAGCGTGGCCGGGAAGCCGGTGTTGCCGCGGCGGAAGCGTTCGTTCAGCAGCGCGGCGCCACATATCCAGCAAACGACCTGCTCTCAGAATTGTTCTGAAAAGAGGGACAGGCACCTCCCAGACACCTTTATTTGCCGAGGGTTTCGGCCGACGGCTCGGAGCCAGTCCCCTTTTTCAACGGACAGCTATGGCACAAAGCGTCGACCGCACCAGTCGCTACTCGCAAAGCGTCCCATACCGCGACAGCAGCGCCGCCAGATCGCTCAGATCGATGTCGCCGTCGCCGTCGAGGTCGCCTTGTTGATAAGTGCCCCCGCTGGTGGTTCCGTAGTTGGACAGCACCTGCGCCAGATCGACCAGATCGACGTCCCCGTCGCCGTCGAGGTCGCCCGGACAGGCCGGCGCCACCGTGTAACCGGTCACGTTGCCCTCGGCGTCCAACTCGAAGGTGTAACGAAGCCCGTCGAACGCGAGCTCATTAATGTGTCCGTTCGCGTCACGCTCAAGGAGTATGGTTTGGCGCGTTATGTCCCCTGCGAGGTTGATCCTGTAGAAGAGCGTGCTGTTTCCGCCTTGCGAGTAAACCTCGGCAAAGAAGAGCGCCTGGTTGATCGGTTCGAGCCAGCCCGCGTCGAAGCGCACCAGCCCCAGCTCGATCGTTTTCGCACTCTTGGTGAACCACTGGTTGGAGATCGAGGCGAAGAACTCCTGCGGAGCGTTAAGGAAAAAACAGTCGGGGAACATGCTGCGCAGGTAATTGAGATGCGGACACCCCGCCGCACTGATCAGCGCACTCTGCCGCGCTCCCAATACTGAATCACCTTCCACGTAATAGTGGTTGACGACGTGGTTGATTTCGTGGGCGACAATGATGGAATACACATCCACCCTTCCGGGCGGAACATCCGGGGGAAACGAGTTCTCGGAGAACCAACCGATCGGCAGGCCGGCTATGTTGACGCCGCCGTACGGCCGACGCGGCGAGTACGTCTGATCCTGGAAGGGGGGACCGTTGCCGAGATAGTCGTTGATCGTGATGGAGACCGTGTTGTGCAAGCCGGAGGGAATGAGACTCAGATAGTCGTAGACGAACTGCCGCTGCTGGTCGTCCGACAGGTTGTTCTCCAGCAGCAGGCAGGTGAAGTCGTTCCAGAGGCTCGCAAAAACCCCGGTCAGGTCCAGCGTGGCGGCGATCTGTGCCTTGGTCGTCTGGTCGAGCGCGGGCGCCGCGGCCACGAGCGTCATGTACGACTGCATGCGGAACATGCCGAAATAGGGTTGGTTGCTGCGGTGGAGCGTCACGCTTTTTCGGAGGACGGCCGGGTGCTGATCGATCAGCGTGTCGTAGTGATCGAAGATGGCCTGCCTGGTCTGCTCCGGGAGGAGGTCGTTCATCCCGATCCTTGTCAGCATGTTCTGTGAATTGTAGAGGTCTTGTTTGAGCAGCGGATCGTCCGCGAAAGAGGTGCCGGGTCCGGCAATCGCAGTCTCCCAGTCCGGGTCTACGTTGACCAGCATCAGCGGCCCGTCGAGCCCCATTTGGAGCTTGACGTGCACCACGTCGTCGAACCAGGAGAAGACCGGGTACTGCAGATAGTTGTACAGCCGGTCAGTGAACGGGTAGTCGGTGAAGTACTCGGTGAAGAAGGTCTCCCAGGCCAGCGGCGTGTACTGCAAGCTGGCTAGGATCGCGTTCGCGGCGTCCACCGATTCCTGCGGCCAGCCCGGATCGTTCGCGATGATGTTGAGATGGTAGATCAGCGCGTCGTGGTCTTCCTCGGAGAGCTCATCGTCGGCCCAGGTCGCCGCCGGCGCCGCCCACAACACCGCCCCCAGCAACGAAAACGCGGCCACCTTGGCGGCAGCCGCGCTTTTCTTCACTCGGCACATCCCGAATGCTTGCATACCAGCCCCTTCACACTCGCCTTCGTGTCGTTACACGTCGCAGCAGAGCGGCGTGCTGGCCCGCCCGCACCGCCGCCCCCGGGAGCGCCTACTGCGGCGTGCCCCTGTTATCAGGGACGATCGCTAACGGCGGCGCAACAGGACGACGCCACCAAGGAGTAACAGCGCGAGCGCGCCGGGCTCCGGGATTACGCTGACATCATCGAGGAAGACACCGTCAGCGCCATAGTAGTTGACCCGCTCCGGACGGTCGGCGTTGCCCAGGCCGAAGGGTTCGCTCAGCCCACTGGCCGAGAAGTCGTTCCCGAAGTCGTCGCTGATCGAGACCGCTGTGATCGTACGGGTGGCGCCGTCGGCGATGATGCTCACAGTCCACCACGTGTCGGTCTCAAATCCCTCGGGCTTGCCCAGCTCGTCGCGCAGGTCGTTGAAGTTGCCACCCCCGTTGTTGAGCTCCGGGCGCCAGAAGTCGGTACCCATGGTGTAGAGGGCGAGCTGGTAGGTGTATCCCTGATCGGGCCAGTTGTTGAAGGGCTCGACCCGCAGCGCACGCGGATCCTCCAGCGTGCTGGGCACATAGACAGAGAACCTCTCTTGCCACACGAGCGGCGAGCCCGCTTCGCCGTTGAGCATGCCAATATGCTGCGCATTGGAAATGACGTCCGTACCGCCTCCGGGAATCCCGGTAAACTCGATCGACTGAGAACCGCTGTGTGCCTGAGCCGTGGTAACGTCGACGGCCACGTGGTTGTAGCCGGGCAGCCACTTCTCCTCCCACAACGGCGTGTCCTGGCCGGGGTAAGGCTGGTTGCCCGTGTAAGGCCAGGCCGGGTCCGGCGCCAGTTGACCTGGCTCGTACCCGGAGGCCGGCTCAAAATCGGTCCAGTAACTCTCATCCATCAACTCGTCCGCCAGCACCGCGGCGGTGCACAGCACGGCAACCGCCGCGCAACACGTTGTAACGTAGTGGAATCGCTTCATCTCTCTTCCTCCGTCCTGTTTTCGTGTTTGTCCCAGTCCGCACGGGAATTTGACGATGTTAGCCTAAAAGCGCAGCGCCCCGGCTGCTACGGGCAAACCGTGCCGTAGACCGAGAGCAACGCCGCCAGATCAGTCAGGTCCACGTCGCCATCGCCGTCCAGGTCGCCGTCTTCATAAGTCGCCCCGCTGGTCGTGCCGTAGTTGGCCAGCAGTTGCGCCAAGTCGGCCAGGTCGACGTCGCCATCGGCATCGAGATCACCGGGGCACTCCTCGCCGACCAAGTGTAAGCTGATGTCATCGAGCAGGACGTCGCGGTAACCGTAATACGTGACTCTCTCGGGCCGCGAGCAGTAGTTGTCGCCGCCCTGGCCCGGGCAGGGCTCGCCCCAGGACGAGAAGCAGTCGCTGAGCGGATCGGCGACAAACGTGTTCCCAGGATCGTCGTTGATCGTAACCGACATGACCGTGTAGGTCTCACCATCGGCGACGATGCTGACCTTCCACCACATATCCGTGGCGAACGAATCGAACAGGGGGTCCATGCCCATCTCGTCGCGCAGGTCGTTCGCCTGGGCGTCGATGCCAAGTTGCGGGTACCAGCCATCGGTCAGCCCGTCGTCGACCCGATACATGAAAAACTGGTACGCGTATCCCTCCCACTGCCCGAACAGATCACCACACAAGCGCGTCCAGTTGTTCCAGGGCTCGGCGCGCACCGCAATTTCGCCGTGTGGCAGTTCCCAGGGCACATAGACCCAAAACTCCTGGTTCCAGACCACCGGCCGCCATTCACCCGTGTTGGGGTCACACGGATCCGCATCGAGCACCATGATGTGCTCAGCGCCTGAGTACGGATCGTCGGGATCGTCGGGGTTGCCGGTGTACTTGATCGCCTGGGTGCCGGTGTGGGCTCGCTCGTCGGTGACCACTACGCCCCGGTGGGCCCAACAATTGATCCAGTTTTCCCACCAGTTCGCGCCGCCGGGCTGGTTTTCAGCCGGGTCGCCCGGCGCCAGCAAATCAAGCACGTAGCCGGACTCCGGTTCAAAGCTGGTGGCATAGCTGGTCTCGGTCATATCGTCCGCCAGCGCCGTGCTCGCGCCTGCCACCAGCAGTACCGCGAGCCACCGACAGTTGAGTTGTCTGGATGGCATGGCCTACTCTCCTCCGAAGCGTTTTCTTTGTGAATCAGGCAAGTGCTGACTAGGTACAGTATAACGTTTCGGCCCCCGCGCCAAGAGGAATCTGATGACGGAAATCGCCCGGCCCGGCCCGGGTACGCAGCGGGCACGGGCCTTGGCGCCGTAACCTTTTTTCTGATAGGCGATTACGAGCCAGCGCACTGCCCGGGGTGGATGCGGCCTGCTTAAGTCGGAAAAAGACGAGGTTTTGGTCTTGACCCGGATCCGTCGGCGAGTTATCAAAAGAATAACGTTTAGCCTGCATCTCGTGCTTTCCCATTCGGTCCGGACGTGAGGCGTGCGGCGAGAATGAGAGTCCGAAGCGGGCGCTTAGACTCGAGCGCCGTCATCCCGGGCCCGGGCGTTGAGACCCGTTCATCAGCGGGGAAGGGCTTCACGCTGATCGAATTGCTCGTGGTGGTTGCGATCATCGCGCTACTGGTTGCGATCCTGCTGCCGACGCTGCAGCGCGTTCGTGAGAAGGCACGTGGTTCCTACTGCATGAACGACCAGCGCCAGCTTGCGATCGCCGCGCTCGCGTTTGCCAGCGAGCACACCGACCACTTACAAATGACCACCCCGCTTATGCAGCCCGGCGGGAGCCCGTGGCGGCGGCTCGACCCGGGGCAAACCAAGTATGAGTACTACCGGCGCGGTTCGGAAAGCATCCCGTGGGTCTGGCCGGTCGCGTACCTCAAATACGTCGACTACGACAGCTTCAGCACAGCACGCGGGATGGGGGCGTGGAGAGCGAACACCGATTTCGGAATCCTTTGGCGAGCGGGGCAAACAGACTACGCGGGCCAGGCCAAGGACTTGTTGGAGCTGGCCGAAAAGCCGCGTATGGAGCTGCTTCTTTGCCCGGGCGACGAGTTCCAGGTTTGCCAGATCTTTTGGCCCGAGCCGCTTTGGGCCTTCAACTCATATGCGATCAACGAGGACATCTGTGGTGATGACATCGACTTTGGAACGATGGTTTGGAAGGACGGGCAGCCGGGCCGACCGCACGTCCAGTGGACAAAGGCCGGGCGTCGCATGCAGGGTCGCATCGATCGCGTTTATCAACCGGACGACGTGATCCTGTTCGGCGACGGTGGTCCGGGCGGCGAGGCGGGGGTTTGGAACGGGGACGCGATCGCCCTGATGCACACCGATCTGTGTGCCGGCCCGTTTCTGGAGGATTATGAAAGAACCTGGAGTCGACTGCCGCGCTGGCGGCATCTGAAGGAGGGCATCTACGGCTCGTATGTGGACGGTCATGCCGCGTTCATTCAGGCCGTCAGTCCGACTTCGGAAGGGACCGATGCTCAGAAATACATTCCCCCCACGCGGGTTTCGCCGTATCGTCCGTAGGCAGGCGCAGCGCCTGGTCCAATGATTCGAGGATGAGGTTCCTGCGGCAGGCGAAGGATGCTGCGGCGACCGCTGCAAGCATTGAGACGCCTGAGGGAATCCGGCCATGCTCCGCATGACGACGTACTGTGTGATCGGCGCGCTCGCGTCGAACGCGCTGGCACAGCAACAGACCGCCAATCCATTCGCGTACAGGCCTGAAGCCCGGCCACACGTCATCGTCGACCAGACGCATGACTACCTTTTCGTCGTTTATCACTTGGCATATTTCCTTCACGAGAAGGGGATGCTCGGCGCCCATTCCGACCGAACCCTCACGTGGGAGCTGATCCGAAACTGCGACGTCGTGGTCACCCACCAGGGTCACAACGACGTCCCCTATACGGCGCCGGAAATCGAGATGCTCAGGCGATTCGTCGCGCGCGGTGGCGGACTCTTGCTGATCGGCAACAATGCGGCGCACGCGCGTAGGATTGCGAATCGAAAGAGCCAGAAGTTGTCGGTCAAGTTCGACGACCTGCCGTTAAACACGTTGGCCGCCGAGTTCGGACTGCGTTTCACCGAGACACCTGCGCGCCAGCCCTTTGTCATCCAGGCCAATCCGTGCGCCCCGGAACTGACCGGCGAAACGATCGCGTTTCTAAATCCGACCGGCTTCCAACTCGGTTCATTCGGCACCGTCGACAGCCTGCACGATCAGGCCGTTGAAGTGTGGCTGAAGGACGCGAGCGGCCCGCGCGGACGTGGCCAGGGCGTACCAGGCCGGAATGAGGGCGCCGCCGTTCTGGCAGCGACCTCCTGCGGTGACGGGCGCGTGGCGGCGCTCGGGGGAGTCGATTTCATCAAGACGATCGACGCGCCGACGAAGGAGGTTTTCTTTGAAGGGCTGTTTCTATGGCTCGGCGAGAACTCTCCCAAGCGAAATGAAATGGCCGGCCCAGGCTTTGCGAAGATCTTTCCCGGCATACAGTTGCACTACGGGCACGACTACGAGCTCGAGTTCTCCCTGGCTGGGCTGGGCAGCCGTTACCGCGGACGCGCGCCGTTCATCTGGCCTGAGTACCAGGAAATCATCGCCGGCGTCACCGTGCTGTACAACCAAGCGACGAAAGCGGAGGCTCGTCGAATCATGGAGCGCGCCTTCCCGCGGGTTCGCGAGAAACTCACGGAGATTTACGGCCGGGGTCCGCGCGGGCAAATAGCGGACCGTGTCATTCACTTCTTCTGCAATGCGGGTGGGGGCTATGCCTGGAACCGGCCATTCACGAACGAGCCGATCGTGGGGCTGCCGGGGCTGTCGGAAGAGGCGGAGATTCCCGCCTGGAAGATCGGCACGATCCAGCATGAGTTGACGCACGCCTGGGGACTTCCTCTGGGGCTGAGCGGTCACTCGCTGATGAGCTTCAACAGCATCGATCTGGCCGAGAAGCTGCCGGAAATGGCGGAGTGGTTGGAGAAAGAATGGGCCCGGCAACTAGCGCGCCTTCGAGAGGCGGATCCCGATCTGAAACGGATTGATCTCGCCGCTTCACCGGATTACCGGGAAAGTCCCACGGACCGCCGGCGTTGGCACAAGTGGAACTGGACGTTCCGTCAACTGCGCACGAAGTACGGTCCGGGCTACTTTGCCCGGGTGATTTCGCTCGCGGAGCGGGACGACTGTAGCGTTGAGGAGGACCCGCCGGCGCTTGTCTATTACCTTTGCCTGGCCGCCGAAGAGAACCTGTACCCATGGTTCGGCGAGCACGGCACCACCGTGGAACAACGACCGCTGCCGCCGACGTTCCCAATCGCCCGCATCGACGAGGATTAATGCGTCGAAAGTTTCCCGGCCGGGCGACGCGGGGACCACAATCGCACGGTGTCGGGCATCAAGCCACGATGTGTCGCAGACCGCCACCTGCCGGCAGGCGTAGCCCGCGCGGCGCGCCGCTTGGAACGCGCCGATGTGCATGCCCCCCTTGAACACGAGCCCGGTCACGCCGGCGCCGATCTCTGCTTGCCTGGTCCATTGTTAGGTTGTCCCTGCGAACCGAGGAGTCGCTTGAGCAGTTCGTAGGCCTGCCGGATGTCCGCGACGCGGTCGCGGCCCGCTTCGCGTTCGATCATCAGATCACACCGCAGTCGCGCGGCGCGCACTGCCTCGAAGAACGCCGACCAATCCACCTCACCGCCGCCGGCAGGAACCTCCGTGCCCCACGTGGCCGGCGTCTCACTGGCGCGGGCGTCTTTCACATGAATCTGGACGACGCGCGGCGCGAGCTTACGAAGCGCGGCGACCGGATCGCCCATGCCGTACAGAATCATGTTGGCTGGATCGAAGTTGACACCGACCTCCGGTCGATCCAACTCGTCGAGCACGTCCAGCAGCGTCTCGGCAGTCTCCTGACCGGTCTCAAGACCGACCGCCACGTCCTGCGCTGCCAACCGATCGATGATCGCGCGGAGGCGGTCGATCATCACTTTTCGAGACGGATCGCTCCGCTCATGCGGTAAGAAGCCGGCGTGAAATGTCACGAGGCCCACGTTGATTCGGCGTGCGAGCTCGGCACTCGCGCCGGCGTTCGCAAGGTTGGCTTCCCAGTGCTCAGCGAGCCGAACGCCGCCGGTCCGTCGAATCGATTCGAGCGTCGAATAGTCCTCGCCTGGCATGCCAATCATGCCGGAACGAATCTCGATCTCGGCCCGCTGCAAGCGCGCGACGGTTTGGTCGATCGACCACTCCCCCGCGCGGAGCGGGTCTAATGCGAGCTGAACCGCCGAGACGCCCACGGCCTGCACGCGCTGCACAAGCTCGTCGACTGAACGAGGTTGCAGCGACCACGAACAAACTCCGATCCGGGGACTCATCCGAGACCTCCTTGCGGTCATGGCAACCGTGTCGCGCCGGATGCAGTTGGGTCGCCACGCCCCTTGAAGCGAAGGATGGCAACCATTCGGCCTGACCCGGTTGTCGAATCCTATTCTACAAGCAGGGCCCGGGGAACATCATGGCACAGGTGAGCCGGCGCCGGTTGGGATGCTCCCCTATCGCCGCGGCTGCGAGGAGCGGAGGCCACTTCTGCTGGACCGGTTAGGAGTAGTGTAACTGTCCGTTGAAAAAGGGGACTGGCTCCGAGCCGTCGGCCGAAACCCTCGGCAAATAAAGCTGTCTGGGAGGTCTCTGTCCCCTTTTTCAACGGACTCCTAAGCCAAGTACGGGGGGTGTCGAAACAAGTGGAGCTTCCGGAAAACCTGACAAAGGTAGCGGCCACCTTTGACCGCCGGAAATCAGTGACGGAGCGGACGACCGATCCGGGCCTCAAGGGCGGCGCTTGTCCCCAGCGCGGACTTGTTCGCGGTAAGGGAGTCCTCGCCGATATAGCGCCAGCCGCTTGCGAATACTCTTGGCCAACGACCGCGAGCCTGCGGCAGCGGCGCGCGCGGCGGCCGCTTCCGCGGTGGCGACGGCGCGATCGAAGCGGCCGGCCGCGGCATACGCCGCGGCCAACGTATCCAGCACGTTGGCCGCGGCAAGTATGCCGGCACGCTCCTTCTTTGTCAGTTCGGCCGCACGCTCGGCGAGCCGAACCGCTTCCTTCGGCGAGCGTACGGCGGCGTCTGCGTGCGTCGCGAGAATCCACGCCGCCGCATTCATCGGCTCCAGCCAGTCGTTCCTCAGGCGCAGCGCCTCTAGAAAATGCACGAGTGCCTCAGCCGTTCGGCCTTTCCCGCCCAGGGCAACGCCCAAGTTATGGTGCGCCCTGGCATAGTCAGGATCGATCGCGAGCGCCTGTCGATAGTGGTCGATCGCCTCGTCGAGCCGACCCTGATTCACAAGCAGCGAGGCCAGGTTGTGCTGCACCTCGGCAAGATCCGGCTTGATCTGCAACGCACGCTGAAAGTGGCGAATCGCCTCGTCAATCTCGCCTTTCACCTGAAGCGCGCGTCCCAACTTGTGATGGGCCCTGGCCGGTTCGGGATCGAACTGCAGCGCCTGTCGGTAATGCGCGAGCGCCTCGTCGGCTTTGTCCCGGGCCTCGAGAGCCTCGGCCAAGCCGTAGTGCGCCGCGAACGAGTCCGGCTTGCGATCGAGCACGCGGCGAAAGCAGTCGATCGCCTCGTCGGCTCTGCCCGTTTTGACGAGCAAGGACCCGAGCATGCCGTTGGCCACCACATCGTGGGGCTCGAGCTCAGTCGCTTTCCGCAGAAACGGGATCGCGCCGGACAAATCGTGTTGTTCCACAGCGATCATGGCCAGCCCGATATAGCCGTCTGGACGATCCGGCCGCTCCCGGAGCAGCTCCTCGCAGACCTTCTGGGCCCCGGCATGCTCCTTTCGGGTAAGAAGAAGCGACAATTTCTCACGCAATTCATGCGACGCGATCAGGTCCTTGGGATCGTCCTTGCTCGGATCGATATCGAGCTCTTCGGTCGCGCTCGCGCCGGCGAGGTAGCCGAGCGCCTCCAGCCGGCGCAGGTCCTCCGCCCCCATCTCGAGCCGGCTATCCTCATCCGGCTGGCGGTGCTGCTGCTCGATGATCCGGCGGAGCTGGTCCTGCATCGCTTTCGCGCAGTCCGGCTCACTCGCCGCGAGGTTGTTGGATTCGGTCGGGTCGCGGGCGAGATCGTACAGTTCGGGGCGCGTCGTCTGAATGTATTTCCAGCGGCTCGTAACCAGTGCAACCAATGGATTCGCGTTGTACTTGGTCGGCGTAAGACTTTCGGCGTAGATCACACGATCCTTGTCGCTCGGCACAGTTCGGTCCAGGTGGGCCGAGAGATCCACACCCTGCGCTTGCGGCGGACGTTGGATGCCGAGCAGCGCGCAGGCCGTGGGCACGATGTCGATCAGCCCCACGAGATCCGGTATGCGGCCTCCCGCGCGCCGGTCGGGCGCTCTGATAATCCACGGGACCTTCACCGCGGATTGATAAACAAAGTACCCGTGCGTGGATTCGCCGTGCTCTCCGAGCATCTCGCCGTGATCCCCGGCAACGATGATCAGCGACGATTCGTAGATTCCCAGATCCCGCAGGTGCCGGATCACACGCCCAATACACAGGTCGACGAACGCGATCTCGCCGGCGTAGGGGTCCTCCGCGAACTGTGTGTCGAAGGGCTCCGGCGGTTCGTAAGGGAAATGCGGGTCAAAGTAGTGCAGGAACAAGAAAGATCGGTCGTCCTTGTGTTTCGTGAGCCATTCCAGCGCGATATTCGTCGCTTCATCGCCCTTCCGCTCGATAATCTCGCCGGCCTTGTGTTCTCTGAGGAACCGGTCGTGGTATTCGTCAAAACCCTGATCCAGGCCGAACTTGGAGTCCAGCACAAACGCGCTGACGACGGCGGCGGTGGCGAACCCCTGTTCGTTCAGAACTTCCGCCAGCGTATCGATCGACGAGCCGAGACGGTAGGCGGAATTGTCGCGAACCCCGTGATAGGGCGGGACGGTTCCGGTCAAGATCGAGCTGTGTGCCGGAAGTGTCAGGGGAACCGGCGAAACGGCGCTTTCAAACAGGCAGCCTTGGGCGGCGATGGCATCGATGTTCGGCGTTATAGCCTGCCTGCGCCCGTAGCAACCCAGATAGTCGGCCCGGCACGTATCAATGCTGATGAGCAGAACATGATCAATACGGCTCGGTGCGGGCTTTGAATGGCAGGAACAAAGAACGAACGCCTCGGCGCCAATCAGCAGCGCGCATGCGGCGCACCTCACAGCAACACCAAGTGTCGGCAATCGCTTCCGCATCGAATATGAGGTCCTGCGGGCGGCCTGCGCGATTCGCCGGGTTGCCATTCCAAGCGTCGTCTGGGCAGTTCGCAGGCACGCACACTTAACCAAGCGTTCGGCGTGACTTGCAGGAACGGGCCTACTGGACTCGAACCAGTGACCTCATCCGGGTAAAAACGCCCAGCCGAACGAGTCGAGAAGCCTGTAAGTGCAGTTCAAAAATCGAGCTTATCGGCCACATTCTTCCTTCGCAACCCTTCGCAAGGAACCGCCTTTTTGAGCCTGGAATTGCGATATAGAGGGCGGCGCTGAGTGCGATGGTGGGCCAAGATGCGTGTGCCATGGTGTCTCGCCCAAAACTCTCAGCGAGCGTTTCGGGCACTTCTTGACCGCCGAGCGCGCAGCCAGCGTCCGGCCTGCTGGCGCGTCAACCCATGTCAGCGTGAACGCCGGCAGTGAGGCGCGCGGCAAGCAGTGGCCAGAAAACGGGGAACGCCCGAGACGATTCCTTTGCAGCACGCCCCGGCCCACATAACAGGGCGCCTTGCGCTTGTCGGCACACCAATACGGCAGCATCCGTGTACGCAAGTCGAACGCGTAGCTGGTGCCGATGCGCAGGTCGTGTGCCTCGCCGAGTCCTCCTAACCGCTTCACAGCCCCGGTGAACGCGCCGTCCGGCAGGTAAACATCCTCGCCGTTGCGGCGTGGCAGTTCCATGAGATCGCTTTTCCCGGATTCGTGCGGGATTAATCGTTCGGCGAGTCCCGTGTAATCTCGCCATCCTGGGCGGCGTCGCGGGGAACCGCCGGCGAATCACCGCGTTTGGCGCGGCGCTCGCGCTTCATCGCCGCCTTCTGGGCTTTCTTCAACTCACGTTGCCGCTTCTGGTATTCGCGCTCGCGTTTGTGACTCGACGGCCGTTTTCGTTTCGTCATGGGAACTCTGGTGGTGGAGCGGCTAATTGACCTGAGGAGTCATCAATGCCGCGCCGCGGTCCGCGCCATACCGGCATCGTTTGCACCTGGGTGACGACCATTTCGTAGGTTGTTTCGCTGTCGTCGTTGTAGTCCTGCAATGCCGCCAGCGAGTCGATCTCCGGCTTTCGGTTAAACCAGCCATCTCGCTTATGGCCGGAGATATGACGGTCGAGCTGGCGAAAGAGCTCGCACGCGCGTCTCCAGCCGAATAGCAAACACACCGCGCCGGTGATATCCCACGCAGCAGCTCTGGTGTCATCGAATGTCACAGGATTCCCGTCCTTGTCTCGCGCCTCGGCGTCCTGGCACCATCGTTGTTCCCGGTCGAACAACGCCAGCAGTCTTTCTTGTTCATGCGGCATCACTGCGATCATCTCACGACGGCCGCACCGAGATCGCGCCTGCGATTCGCACGACCATGCCGAAGGCGTAAGCGTTACTCCGCGCCTTCGCCGGGTTTAAGCGTGAGTTTCGCTCCTTCCACATCGAGCGTGTCGTTCGCCAGCAATCGCGAAACCTGTTCATCGAGAAGTAGTACTAGGCGGCCATTGTGCTCGAATGTCGCGTCGCCCGGACGCTCGCTGTCTGGTTGCATTCCGACTCCACCTCCCTCACGGACGAGCCGGATTGCGACTTCCTCGGGAAGATTCTCTTGCGTGAGCATCTGCGCCAGGCGAGCCCCGGCGTCTTCCGTTACCGTAAGCATCGGTTGTTCTCCATTGACAGAATCGTACAGGCTTGCCCGGGTGACTTACCCGATCGTTCTCCATACACGCGTTGCTTACCATCGCCCGCGACGCCCGCCACCGCCCGATGGGCGTGGCCTGGCCTCGTTCACGGCGAGTGTCCGGCCATCCAAGTCGGTCCCGTTCAGGGCAGCGATCGCCGCTTGTGCTTCCCCGCTGGAACTCATCTCGACAAACCCGAATCCCTTGCTCTGGCCGGTGCTCCGGTCTGTAATGACATTCGCGCTTTCCACGGTGCCGTACTGCGCAAACAAGCGCTCCAGGTCCCCGCTGCCAACGCTCTGGCCCAGGTTTCCGACATACACCTTCTTGCTCATGGTGAATTTCCTCTGACTGTAAAATAACCATCGTCGAGCCCACCGGCGGCTCGACTTCAACCTAAAGACGATCCCGCTGCGGCCACTGCCACCGCGATCTCGTTACTCCCTGCCGTCGAGCCCATACGGGGCCGACGGCGACGTGCTTCTCCCTCCGACGAGGAGACGGACGCTTATGGTGTCACTTGGGGGGATCGCGAAGCCGACCCCTGCAAGCTCACGGTGCTGTCGCCGGTCGACGCCGAACGTCAGGCACGGACACGTCGCCACCATTCACAGGCGTCCACACCATGCGGACGCATCATTCGGTCGAGCTTCTCTGATCAGTCTGATTGGGGAGAAGGTACCCACTTGGGCAAGGAGGACCTCGGGAAGAAGAGTGATCAAAAAGGTCGATCGTTTTTGGAATGGTACCGTATTCCGGCCGTCCCGCAAATGCCAAAACGCCGCGCAATCGGGTTATTTCTTTTGAACATTCGGCTCGCTTGCCTTGCCACGAGTTTCAAGCTGAAACCCTGGGAGCGCTTGTGTTTGGGGGGTTGAGCCGGATTCTCGTGGTCCTCTTCCAGCCAGCCGACCCACCGGGACCAGGGCGGCGGGCTGACCTTGTAGCCCTTCACGTACACCTCGTGGGCCGTCAGCACGCGGGCCGGGGGAACAGGAAGTTGCGCCTGACCCATCGGGACCAGTCAAGACCACGTGCGTCAGGTACCCATCGGGTACACCCATTCGGCCGGTCCGTTAAGTCGATACGCAAGAGGTACTTGGGCGCCTGCGGGCGGGAGGAATGTCCCCCACGCCCGCTCGATTCGTAAGTTGTTGATTTTCAAAAGCTTAAGATGGGTAAAACTGGAGGCGGGGGGAATCGAACCCCCGTCCCGAAGCATTTCAGCCTAGGCCTCTACGTGCGTAGTCGGTCTACTTCGCGGGTTTGGGCCCATGGCAGACCAACCGACAGGTCATCCGCGGGCCGAGCCCGGCTGCTTCTCGCTCCTACGCCGCCGGACCGGAACGTAAGAGCCAGCCTGCTGGTCGTCGTCGGTACCGGCTAGCAGGCGTCGCCGGCCGACGGACTGCCTTATTTAGGCAGCCAAACGGTAGCCATTATTGGCATGTAATCGTTGTGCCAGGTGTTTTACGAGGCCTCCTGACAACCTCGACACGCCACCCAGACCTCAACCTGCCCGGTCGAAACCGGTCGCCCCCGTCGGCTGAAAACCAGTTCTCAAAGATCGTGTCGCGGCGGCTTCAACGCGAAACCATTGACCGCCAAGCTTCCGGCCGCGGCCTTGGGCGCCCGGCTCTCGCCAGCGGTTCATGCCGCACCCCGATACCCAAGTAGTATACCCGCGTCGTGCGGCGTTTTCACGTGAACCGCCGGAAATCTGCCGAGGAGATCAGGACGCGGTTCCTTTGCCCGACCATTCGCGCGTCCGCGACGAATGTAAATGGTCTGGATGCTGCGTTGCCGCTGATTTTGAGGACCAGACAGGCTCTCGTCTCTTTCTTCAGTTGCCGGACGACGCGCGGTCGCCGGATTGCCAGGCCCGGAACTCTGACAGAATCTGCAACATCACGTCGGCATCGCTCTTGCCGCTCTCGCGGCGAAGGGACCGCAGGCGTTCCAGTAGCTCGTGCGACCATTGCTCGGGCGAACCGGCATCGAGGCCGGCGAATAACGGCTCGTCGACCAGTGGCGCCGGCAAACTTCCGCCGGCCGGGGGGCTCCCGGTCGCGGGCGGCTCTTGGCGGTCTGGCTGGCGTGCCGGGCCGGCAGGCACGATGGGCAACGCACCCGAAACCCCCGGCTGTTCCGAAAACGTCCCGACCGAAGCGAAGACCCGTCGCGCCACAGTCAACGCGTCGTTGAACCGCTCGATTCTTTGGGCTGCATCAGCATTGGCGATCTCGCGTTCGGCGAGTTCGGCCTGCTTTCTGGCCAGCCGCTGCTCTGCCGCCGCAAGCGT
This sequence comes from Phycisphaerae bacterium, assembly GCA_046758265.1. GTDB lineage: Bacteria > Planctomycetota > Phycisphaerae > UBA1845 > Fen-1342 > JALSRY01. Next base: position 7,746 of record JBHHZX010000001.1, on the reverse strand, counting down.
GGCCTGGCGTTCATCGAGCGCAACCTCACGTGCCTTCAGTCCGTCGGCCATCGCCTCGTATTCGGCGAGCCGCCGTTCCAACTCGGCCCGTTCGGTGTCGAGCTGCGCCCGCTCATGCTCGAATTGGGCCCGCTGGGCATTGAAACGGGCCCGCTCCTGTTCCAGGTCAGACCTTGCCGCACGCAACTCGGCGGCCTGCTGCTCGCACTGTTGCTTTTCTACCGTGAGTCGCGTGCGATCCGGCTCCAACTCAGCGCTTCGCTGTTCCAGTTCCAGTTCGCGTTGCTGGAGCACGGTAGCGCGTTCATCCAGGCGCGCCTGCGACGCGCTGATCTCCGCCTTCAAACCCTCGATCATCGAACCGAGGTCCTCGAGGCTGTTCAGTTGAAGAGGAGCGGCGGTGTCGCCCGCATCCAGAGAGTCCGTCACACCAGCGGCCTCGGTCACACTCACTTCGCACTTGGCAAACTGGGGCCCTTCCCAAACGAGCGACAGCTCCTCGCCACCGATGCAGAGCCGGTCGCCGTCACGCAGCCAGGCCAGCGTGACGCGCTCGCTGTTGAGATAGGTCCCGGAGCGACTGCCGAGGTCGAAGATCGCAGGGCAGCCCCCAATCGTGAAGAGCAGGGCGTGGGCGAGCGAAACGTCCGGCGTGTCGAGCAAGACCTGGCACGCGTGGCGACGCCCAATCACCGCCGGCAGCGCCGCCAGCTCATATTCCTGCTCGGCACCGTTCAACCGCAGCGGAGCCGGCAGGCCGCTATCCGCGTCGTTCTCGCAGGCGGCACCCGTGGCCGAACCGGCGGGTGCGTCGAGGAACCGCACCTCGACGGGCACCGAGCCCACGTGGAATTCGTCCCCCGGATGAAGGGCGGCGGCGGAGATGCGCTGCCCGTTAACGAACGTGCCGCACCGGCTGCACAAGTCGGACGCGATGATCGCCGACCCGGTGTTGACCAGCGCGCAGTGAGTTTTCGAGACGTCGTCCTGGCCGATGAACAGATCGCAGTCGCGGCGGCTGCCAATGAGCGTCACCGGTTGGCAGGTTTCGACGTGTGCGGTCGGCTGGCCCGCAGGGGCAGCGATCCGGAGGCGTGCTGCTCCCGCCGGCAGTGTTGGTTCGGCCCCAGCAAGTCGCGATCTATCGCGGCCCATGTTTGCTTCCCTGCCGCCGGCCCCGCATCCACGTTGCGAACTTCTCCCATCTTAAGGATGGGAATCGATCACCTGAGAAGCAAACGCTTGTAAAAGAGCAAGGCAGGCTCGGTACCGCCAGGTCGGCCCAAAGTACGCCACCAGTTGCGGATCGTGCCGGTCGCTTGACAGAATGCGCGGGGAGTGCCACGATTAGCGTTGAGTGGCGGGCCAAGGGTCCGCTAATCCTAGTGGGCGATTAGCTCAGTTGGCTAGAGCGCTTGCTCGACATGCAAGAGGTCACAGGTTCAAGTCCTGTATCGCCCATTTGCATAACTCACGCCGAACGCTGAAGTAGTGTACCCACCTGCGTCCGGTGGTGCGGCCTATAAAGCCCGTGAAAGTGCGTAATACTAGAAGCTGCGCGGGATGGGCTGACCCACTGCTTCGCCGAAGCTTAGCGACCGGCAGCCCATATCGGTGAAAAGCCAAGTTTTTCCCTGGGCCTGCCACTTGCACGCCGCGAGGCGCAAGCTCGTCGATCCATCGACTTCGGGAAGCGGTCGACTGGTCGTGCGGGTGCGGGCCGAACTGTGGTGCCGTGCAGCTACTTCCGTCGAGCGGCTGTCCACAGCGAGGACCTTTGCTCGCCAGCCGCCTCCGTTACGATTTACGAGAACTTCCCCCGTTGCCACGAACCATACAATTTGTCTGGACGTCGCCGCGAGCGATTCCTCGCCGTTACGGAACCGACAGTACAAGGAGCCTGTGCATGAAGCTGCTGCGACGCCGCATCTGCCCAGTCGCTCTGACGCTGATCGTGTCGCTCTGCTTTCTCGCCGGGTGTGAGGGCCTCACGTACCTGCTGCATGCGGCCGAGGGCCAGCTTCGCATCCAAGGCGAAACGGAACCGATCGAGGACGTGCTGGCGTCGGGACGGCTTTCCGAACAAGAAGATGCAACACTGCGACTGATTGTGAAAGCGCGAGAGTACGCCGTCGATGAAATCGGCCTGGTCGCCGGTAACTCATACACCACGTTTTATGACAGCGCGGGTGATCCGGTTGTATTCAGCCTCTCGGCTGTCCGGCGGGACGCGCTAGAGCCGAAGAAGTGGGCATTCCCGATCTTCGGCGAAGCGGAGCATCTGCTGTTCTTCGACGAGCAGTATCTGCGGCGGGTTGAACAAGAGCTGATTGATGCCGGGCTTGACACCTATACCTACGAGGCAGACGCGTACAGCACACTGGGTTTCTTTGAAGACCCCGTCCGCTCGCCGATGTTGCGGCGGAACGCCTTGTCGGCCGCTGAGACGATCTTCCACGAGCTGCTGCACAACACGATCTGGCGGCCGAGTGCGGAGGTGTTCAACGAATCGCTGGCGGTGTTTGTGAGTCGGACGGCGGCGGTGGAATTTCTGCGCGCGGAGCTTGGTGACGATTCGGGCTGGCCGGAGTTCGCCGCCGTCTACTACGCCGACGTTGACGCGGTGAGCAGCTTCTTGTTCGAGCTGTACGAGGAGTTGGAAGCCTACTACGCGCGGCCGCTGAGTGCGGAAGAAAAGATCGCCGGGCGCGAAACGGTTTACCAGGCCCAGCGCGATCGGTTCGTCAACGAAGTGCAACCGACGCTGACTCATCCTGAGTGGTTCGAGGGTTATGCAAATCTGCCGACCAACAACGCCTGGGTGCGTGTGCGATACCGCTACAATCTCGATCTGGCGACCTTCGAGGCCGTGTACGAGGCTCTCGGCGAGGACTGGTCCGCAGCGCTGAATGTCTTTCGCGCTGCGGCCAGCGCGCTGGGCGACCCGTTCGAATACCTGCGGAACTGGCTGGCGGAGCGCATCGACTGATGAGCCGTTGAGCTGTCAATCGGCGAAAAGGTGACCGGCCGACGAAGTTGCGATCCTGGATTTCTTGCGCGGCTCAGCGCCAGGTTCCTTTAGAACCTATCCCACAACCCCTGTGGGACCGGTTTCCAACCGGTCAGGAGACAGGTTACAAACCTGTCCCACAGTCCTGGGATAGGGTCTTAGCAGCGGTCACGCGAATTGCCAGGATGAAATAACCAGCGATGGGGGTACGAGCGGCGACCAGTTCGCTGCTGCCGCAGCGAGCGCGACACACGTGGAGCAGCATTCCGATGCGATCCGGAACTGCTGTCGGGCCGTTGTCTACCGCAGCTTTCTGAAAAGGCCGTTGCGGCCGCAATTGTCGCCCCCGGGCGAGGCCCGCTTCTTACAGTGACGCGGTGGGTATAGGGTTGACCGGAGACGCATGACGTGTAACGATGTCCTGCGTCGCGACCACAGGACGCCGGTAACCTGAGGTTCCGCCCGGGAGCGATCACCGTAACTCGCTGTAAGGTAGATAGTTGCGAGGTTGAAAAGGGCTTCTGATGGGCATCTTGGACTGGCGTGAACAATCGCCCTTCGAGCCGCTCGCCGAGCACATGAGACATGTGCGAACATGCGTGGACCTCGTCATGCCGATGTTCGAGTGCGTCCGGGCCGGCGAGCACGACAAGCTCAAGCAACTCACGGAGGACGTTTTCAAAGCGGAGCATGAGGCCGACAAGGTCAAGGCCGAAATCCGCCGAACGATCCCGAAAGCGTTCTCGCTGCCGGTTTTCCGCGGCGACCTGTTGGCCTTCGTGCACGTACAGGACGACCTGGCCGACACCGCGGAAGACCTGGCCGTACAGCTAACGATCAAGAGGCTGACGCTGCCCGACGCGCTGACCGACGACGTGCTGGCGTACGTCCGACAGGTACTGAAGGTTTGCCAAAAACTCTACGAGGGCGTGGATTTGCTGAAAGACCTGGTGGAGGCGGATTTCACCGGCCCGCGGGGCGAACAGGTCATGACGCTCGTGGGTGAGGCGGAGCATGAGGAGTGGGTCGCGGACAAACTGCAGTACAAGCTCGCTCAACGTCTGTTTGCCCTGGAGGACGAGTTGAAGCCCACGGACCTCTTCCTCTGGTCGGGAATCTTCCAGAATCTTGGTGCCTTAGCCAATCACGCGGATAAGACTGCCGAACGGTTGCGGCGAATGTTGGCGCGATAGCCGCAGACCTCAGCGCTGTGCGGATGCAAAGGGGCATGTAGCGCGGTGCCTGTCTTCTTCCTCGGGTCACTCGAACCGCTCCTGGGAACGGGTTCCTTCGAGACCCTGTTCCTGATTGGTGCCGGCGCTGTCGCGCTCGGCATGCTGCTGTGGGACACGATCGAGGTTGGGCGAAACGACGCCGCCAACCTGGTCAACGCCGTCTTCGGTGCGCGCGTCTTGAGCCGGCGGGCCGCCGTGTATCTGGCCGGCGTGGCAGTGGTGCTCGGGGCGTCGGCGTCCTCCCCGGTGATGGACACCGCCCGCAAGGGCATTTTCGATCCCACCATGTTGACGATCGAGATGGCCCTGGCGGTGTACGTCGCCGTCTACATCGTCGATACCGTGCTGCTGTATTGCTACTCGGCGTTCGGCATGCCCGTGAGCACTACCGCGTGCCTGGTGTTCGAGCTCCTCGGGGCGGCGTTTGCGCTTGGGGCGCTGGAGTTGGGCGAGTGGGACGTGGTGAGCTGGGTCACGGCTGGCAAGGTGATGTTTGCCATTGTCTGCTCCATTCTGATCACTGGCATCGCGGCGTTCTTCATCCAACGCATCGTGCGCGGGGCGATTCGCGATCGGACCACGAACCTAGCCGTCCTGCTGGCTCACGGAAGCTGGACCGGCGGCGGGATGCTGGCGGGGCTGACGTACTTCATGCTCGTCAAGGGCATGACACAGGTCGGCTTCGTGAACCACCTCAACGAGAAATTGGCCGAGGCCGAATTGGTCAAGGCCTATGGCCCTATCGTCATTTTGCTTGTGTTGTGGGCCGCGTACGGCATCCTGATTCACGCGCTGCTCGCGGCATTCGGGAAGCGGGCCGCAAAGCGGCTGTTCCCCGCGCTGGCAGTCATCGGTACGTTCGCGATGGCTTTCGCCTTTGGGCAGAACGACCTCGCCAACTGCGCTGCCCCCGGCTTGGGCGCGCTGAACTTGATTCAGCACCGGGATGCCGGCGTGGTCGTGGGGACCAACGTTCCGATTCCAGTGTGGGCCCTGGCCGGGTGCGGGTTACTCATGGCGCTGGGCATGACGACCCGCAACGCCCAACGCGTGACCAGCACGGCCGTGCACAGCGGAAGCATGGCCCATCAAGTACGCCTTTGGGCACCGCGCTGGTGTATCGGGCTGGCGCGACACCTGCTGTCGCGCTTTCGCGGCCGGCGGCCTGTCCTGGCCCCGTTGCCGGAGGTCACGCCCGCCGGCAAGACCATGCATTTCGACGCGTTGCGGGCGTGTGTGATTCTGGCGGTTTCCGCGAGCGTAATCGCGACGGCGTCGGGGTTCGGTCTGCCGGTCTCGACAACCTACGTCGCATTCGCGGCCGTCCTTGCGACGGGCTTGGCCGACCGCATCTTCCAGCGCGGCGACGCCGACCTGAAGCTGGCACGGACCATCTGGGTGATGTTCAGTTGGCTCGCCGCCTCGGCCATCGCGGCGGTCTGCGCTGGTGTGGTTTGCCTGCTGGTTTACAAGGCCCAGGCGGCTGGGATTGTGATCGGTGTCGGGGCAAACCTGGCCGTGCGACGCGCGTTGAAAAGGCGGGCAGACGCGCAGGAGCTTCGCGTGCGCGAAGCCGCTCGCGAGCGCAAGCATCCAGAACTGTATGCCGAGGAGTACGAAGGGTAGCAGCCCGTCGAAGAATCCGCTGCAAGCGGGCTCCCTGCAACGCCTGATCTCCGAGTCCGACGGTTTCCGGGCCCCTCACGGTCCTCGCCTGACGATCGACAAGGGGCGACATCGTCAGTTGGGTACCCCATACAGGCTCAGCTTCTTTTCGCGTTGGGGGCGAAGCGTCGTGAGCCCACCTTGTCGGAGCTGCCGCTCGAAAAACCCCTGCAATTCTGGAGACGCTGGGTGATCGCACGCCAAGAGACGGGCGCTTCGGAGAGCCATGGCGCTTGTGGTATACTAGCGAGCTCGGGCCGGCGGAGTTGCGAGACATGTGCCCACGACGTCCCATACTATCGGTAATCGTGGTCAGTGCTAGCTGGCCGGTCTTACTCAGCCAGGTTGCCGCCGCCCAAGACAACGTGAAGGTGCGCCCGGCCTACTGCGCGGGCACCTGGTACCCGGGCGGGGCGGCGGCATTGACGAAACAGGTTGACGATTTGCTCGCGCGGGCCTCGCCAGCCGACGCTTCCGGCAAGCCCATCGCAATGATCAGTCCGCACGCCGGTTATCGCTTCAGCGCACCCGTAGCGGCAACCGGGTATGCATGTTTGCGAGGGCATTCGTACAAGCGCGTCGTGGTGCTGGCATTCAGTCATCGGGGCGCCGGCCGCTACCAAGGGGTGGACGTGCCGAAGGGTCTGACGGCCTACGCCACGCCACTCGGCGAGGTCCCGATTGACCGGGAGGTTTGCGACCGGCTGCTGGCCAACCGACTGTTCACCTCGAACCCCGCGGTTGACCGCGGAGAGCACTCCCTAGAGCTTCAGCTCCCGTTCTTGCAGAGAGTTCTCAAGGAGTTTTCGCTGGTCCCGCTGCTCGTCGGGCGGATGTCGGACCGCGACTACGCCGAGGCCGCCCAAGCGATCCTCCCCTGGCTCGACGAAGATACCTTGCTGGTGGCCAGCAGCGATTTCACACACTTCGGCCGGAACTACGGCTACCGGCCGTTCAGGGACGACGTACCGGACAAGATCCGCGGACTTGCTGAACAAGCCGCGGCGCCGCTCATTCGCTGCGATTACGACGGCTTTGTCGAGCACCTCGCCAAGACGCGAGACACGATCTGCGGCCGCGGCCCGATCACGCTCCTGCTGCGCATCCTATCGATGCGCGGCGGAGCCGCGGGCGTGCGCGCCGCCTGCGACACTTCAGGCCGGATGACCGACAATTGGACCAATAGCGTCACGTATCAGTCGCTGGTGTTTGTAGCGCGACCCGGGAGGCTCGGCGAGGAGGAGCGCGCCGAGCTCCTTCGCATCGCGCGCCAGACTGTCGTTGCATTTTTGAACGGCAATCAACCGCCGAATGTTGATGCTGACCAGCTTCCTGCGGCGCTTCGTGCCAACGGCGCCTGCTTCGTTACGTTGGAAAACCGCGGCCGACTGCGTGGGTGCATCGGCAACATGGTCGCCGACGGGCCGCTCTATCAGGCAGTTGTCCGCAACGCGACGTCCGCTTGTCGCGATCGTCGTTTTGTCAACAATCCGGTCACCGCCGAGGAGTTGGATCAGCTCCATATCGAGATCAGCTATTTAACGCCGATGAAACGGGTGGTCGATACCAGCGAGATTATTGTAGGCCGGCACGGGCTGCTCATCTCGCTGGGGCCGCAGCGGGGCGTGTTGCTGCCGCAGGTGGCCTACGAGCGCGGTTGGACGCGCGAAACCTTCCTGGGCCAGACGTGTCGCAAGGCCGGCCTGCCGCTCGACGCTTGGAGACGCCCCGCGGCGGAGATATACTCGTTTGAGGCGGAAGTCTTCGGCGAGCCGGAGAAGTAGCGGCCGGCCCCCGCACCGGCCGTAGAAAGGTAGCAGGCGGGCCCCGTACCGA